>NZ_CAXTHO010000021.1:0-31375 GCF_964244015.1 uncultured Amnibacterium sp.
CGACCACCGCGGCGAGCACCGTGCCGGAACCGAGGCGGTCCTCCTGGTCGAGCACCCCGACGGTGACCCCGCTGCGCCGGGTGACCCGCCCGGCGTCCGGCTCCCGCGTACCCGCGAGCGCGCCGAGCAGCGTCGACTTGCCCTCGCCGTTGCGCCCGACGACGCCGATGCGGTCCCCCGTCTCGAGCCCGATGGAGAGCTCGTCGAGGATCACCCGGGTCGGGGTCTCGAACCGGATGCGCTCCGCGCCGACCAGATGTGCCACGACGGACCAGCCTAGGTTCGCACCCGGTGGCGGCCTGCCGACGGCCGCGTCGTCGTCGCCACCGGGCGGGCGGATGCCGGGAGCGCGCCTCCGGACCTCATCGAGATCGGTCGTCCGGCGCGATACGGCTTCGCCGACCTGCGATTCCTCCTTCACGACCGCGCCGGGCCGCGAATCCCGAAAGGGCGTCGCGGCTGCGAGGATCAGGGCATGGCGCAGACGGGGTCGGTCGACATCGGGATCATCGACGGCGTAGGGCACCGCCGTGACCTGCAGGACGCGGTCGACTACGAGGTCCGCACGCCCTACGGCAGCACGTCCACACCGGTGCGCATCGGGCTGCTCGGAGGCCGCCGCGTCGCGACGATCGTCCGCCGGGGCGTCGACGGCGTGCTGCAGTCCCACCTCGTGCCGTATCGCGCGAACATCTGGGCGCTCGCCTCCCTCGGCGTGACGTCGCTGGTCACGACGAGCCCCGCCGGCGGCCTGCGCGATTCGTTCGCACCCGGGATGTTCGTCGTCACCGACCAGCTGATCGACCGCACCTCGAACCGGCCGTTCACCTTCTACGACGAGGGCGTGGCCGTCGAGCTCGCTGCGGCGTACCCGTTCGACCCGACGCTGCGCGGCCTCGCGTCGGAGGCGCTCGCCGGCATGCAGATCCGCTACCGCGACTTCGGGACCGCGGTCGTGATCAACGGTCCCCGCTTCTCCACGCAGGCGGAATCCCGCTGGTACGCGGCGGCGGGCGCGGACATCGTCGGCCGCACCCTGCTGCCCGAGACCGTCCTGGCGATGGAGCTCGGGATGGGCGTCGTCAACGTCTCCTTCATCACCGGCAGCGAGGCCGGCGCGAATGCCGTCCCGTCCGAAGCGGGCACCGAGTTCGTGCGAAGGCGGATCACGGCGGTCAGCCCGACGCTCGACCGGACCCTGGCTGAGATCGTCCGGACCATCCCGACGGGATTCCACCCGAGCACGACCGTGGCGCCGGAAGCGATCGCCGGCGTGCTCGCGCGGGAGCCGCAGTAGATGCTGCTCGTCACCGGTGGCGCGGGCTTCATCGGCGGCGCCGTCGTGCGGGCGGCGCTCGCTCGCGGAACGTGCGTCCGGATCCTCGACTCGCTGCGAGCCGACGTGCATCCCGCGGATGCGGCTGCACCGGAGGGGGTCGAGACCGTGATCGGCGACGTCGCGGATCCTGCGGTGGTCGCCGGGGCGCTGGCCGGCGTCGACGTGGTCTGCCACCAGGCGGCGAAGGTCGGGCTCGGCGTCGACTTCGCGGACGCCCCCGACTACGTGCGGACGAACGATCTCGGCACGGCGGTGCTGCTCGCCGGGATGACGGCGGCGAGCATCGACCGGCTCGTGCTCGCGTCGTCGATGGTGGTCTACGGGGAGGGCGCGTACGCCTCCTCCCGCGGGCCGGTCGCCGTGCCGCCGCGCCGGGCCCTGGACCTCGCGGCCGGCCGCTTCGAGCCGATCGACCCCGAGACCGGCGAGGCGCTCACCCCCCGGCTCGTCACCGAGGACGCCGCGATCGACCCGCGCAACGTCTACGCCGCGACGAAGGTGCAGCAGGAGGCGCTCGCCTCGATCTGGGCGAGGGAGACCGGCGGCCGCGTCGCCGCGCTGCGCTACCACAACGTCTACGGGCCCGGCATGCCGCGGGACACCCCCTATGCGGGCGTGGCGGCGCTGTTCCGCTCCCAGCTGGAGCACGGCGAGGCGCCGACGGTGCTGGAGGACGGGCGGCAGCGCCGCGACTTCGTGCACGTCGACGACATCGCGGCCGCGAACCTCGCGGCGATCGACTGGACGACGGAGCAGCCGCGCGGTGCGGTCCGCGCCTTCAACGTCGGCAGCGGCGTCGTGCACACGATCGGCGACCTCGCCGCCGCGCTGTCCGCCGCACGCGGCGGACCCGCGCCGGTCATCACGGGCGGCTACCGCCTCGGCGACGTTCGGCACATCACCGCGTCGTCCGAGCGCCTCCGCGCCGAGCTGGCCGTGCCGCCTCCCGTCCCGTTCGAGGCGGGCGTGCGCGCGTTCGCACACGCCCCGCTGCGCGGGTGAGCGCGACCGTCGACGTCGTGCTGCCCTGCCTGGACGAGGCGGCGGCGCTGCCCCGCGTGCTCGCAGCGATGCCGGAGGGCTACCGGGCGATCGTCGTCGACAACGGCTCGACCGACGGCTCGGCGGACGTCGCGCGGGCGCACGGGGCCCTCGTGGTGCTGGAGGCGCGCCGCGGGTTCGGCGCGGCGGTGCACGCGGGGGTGCTGGCAGCGGAGGCGGACCTCGTCGCGATCCTCGACGCCGACGGGTCGCTCGACCCCGCCGATCTCCCGCGCCTCGCGGCCTCGGTCCTCGCGGGCGAGGCGGACCTGGTGCTGGGGCGCAGGCGGCCCGAGCCGAGATCCGCGTGGCCGCTGCACGCCCGGATCGCGAACCGTGCGCTGGCCGGCGCGATCCGCCGGGCGTCGGGCATCGCCCTCCACGACCTCGGCCCGATGCGGGTCGCCCGCCGCGCGGATCTGCTGGCGCTCGACCTGCGCGACCGCAGGAGCGGTTACCCGCTGGAGATGCTGCTGCGCGCCGCCTCCGCCGGACTCCGCGTCCGCGAGCTGGAGGTGCCGTACCGGCCGCGGATCGGCCGCTCGAAGGTGACCGGCACGATCCGCGGCACGCTCACCGCGGTGTCGGACATGCGCCGGATCCTGAAAGAACATCGGACGGACCTGGCGAACAGGGGTGCTGCTCCGAACAGGTGACATGACGACCGTGATCGTGCTTGCCAAGGAGTGCGTCCCCGGCCGGGTCAAGACCAGGCTGACGCCGCCGTTCACATCGGAGGAGGCCGCGGCCCTGGCCGCCGCGAGCCTGGCCGACACGATCGAGGCGGCCGGCCGGGTCCGGGCGGACCGTCACCTGCTCTGGTTCCAGGGCAGGGCCCCCCGGGGCACCGGGTTCGAGATCGGCACCCAGCCGGCGGGCGGGCTCGACGAGCGGATCGCCGCCGCATTCGACGCCGTGCAGGGTCGAGCGGTCCTCGTCGGGATGGACACCCCTCAGCTCGACCCCGCGGTCCTGCAGTCGGTACTCGACGACGAGGACGCGGAGGCGTGGTTCGGCCGCGCGCACGACGGCGGCTTCTGGGCGCTCGGGCTCGACCGGTGGCCGCGCCGAGGCGACCTGATCCGCGGTGTGCCCATGTCGACCGAGCACACCGGCGCCGCGCAGCTGATGCGCCTCCACGCCGCCGGGCTGCGGGTCCGTCAGCTGCCCGCGCTCACCGACTTCGACCACGTCGACGAGGCGATGCTCGTCGCCGCTGAGGCTCCGGAGTCGCGGTTCGCCGCCCAGCTCGCGCTGATCGCGCCGGCGGTCCTGGCCGACGCGTGAGTCTCGCGCTGTCCGCCGCCCGCTTCGGCGCGGGCGGCGCGGAACCGTGGGCGGCCGCGTTGCGCAGCGCGGCTCCGACCCTCGAGCTGGTGCCGGAGGACCCGTCCACCGAGTCCGAGTCCCTGGACGTGCAGCGGTGGAGCGCGGTCGCCGACCGCGCCGACCGCTCGACCCTCGAGGGCCTGCGCGGACCGCTGCTCGACGTCGGCTGCGGCCCCGGCCGGATGGTGCGCGCCGCGCTCGACGCCGGGCTGCAGGCCTGGGGAGTCGACGCGGACCCGGTCGCGGTCTCGACCTGTCGTGCCGCCGGGCTTCCGGTGCTGCGGCGCAGCGTCTTCGATCCGCTCCCGCTCGAGGGGTCCTGGTCCTCCCTCCTGCTGCTCGACGGCAACGTGGGCATCGGTGGCGACGTGGAGGCGATGTTCGCGCGCTGCCGTCGCCTCCTGCACCGCGGCGGCGTGCTGGTCGTCGAGGCGCATCCCGATCCCGCCCGTGACGTCGCCGCGATGTGGCGCCTTCGCGGGGCGGCAGGCGACAGCGACTCGTTCCCGTGGTCGCAGGTGGGCATGCCCGCACTGCTGCGCGCCGCCCACGACTTCGACCTCGAGCACGCCTGGCAGCTCGACGGCCGCTGGTTCGCCCGCCTCCGAGCGCAGTAGAGCACTCTCCGTTTTGTAGGCACGTCCTGCCTACAAAACGGAGGGTCGGGCGCGGCGCCGCATCGGTGCACTTTCTCCGCATGAGGCCGGGATCCCCCGGTCACCCTCACCTCATGCGGTCATTCCAGACGAATGTGGCTGCGATCGCACCCTCACGAGTCGGAAATCACCGCACAAGCCCGCGAAGTACCCCGACGGGTCGCACTCTCCGTTTTGTAGGCACATCCTGCCTACAAAACGGAGGGTCGGGCGCGGCGCCTCCGGAGACCGGTGGCCAGGACCAACAGCGCGGTCAGGACGCCGAGGGTGCCCCATGTGATCGCGAGCGTCGGCGCGTAGGCGAAGACGAGGACCGACGGGTTCCGCGCACCGAGGCTCTTCGAGACGATGCCCGGGACCGCGATCAGGGTCAGCGCGGCCCCGACGACGATCGCGACCTGCACGATCGCGACCTGGACCCACGAGACGCGGGCGCCGATCCGCCGCAGGAGCCGGGAGCCGACCAGCACGAGCGGCGCGAAGATCACGTCGTGCAGCACCACCGCGCCACCCATCCAGAGCAGGATCCCGATCCACTGCCGCGGCGGGACGCCGGCGACGAGCGCGCCTCCGCCGACGCCGATCAGCACAGCGCCGAGCGAGATGAGCACGATGCGTGCGGCTCTCACCGGACCTCCAGCGACATCAGCCACTTCGTCTGCAGCACGCCCGGCCGCGCGGGCGAGATCAGCCGCGCGGGGTAGCCGTGGTCGACGTGCAGCACGGCGCCGTTCAGCTCGAGGGCGATCAGGGTCAGGGAATCCTCGGCGAACTCCCGCTGCAGGATCGTGCTGCTGTAGGAGCCGGTCGCGAAGCTGCGGACCAGCCACTCGCGGTCCCGGGCGCCGACCAGGTCGGCGAGGTCCCTCACCGGCACGCCGCGCCACCGCGCCTGGGTGCTCCAGCCCTCGACGCATGAGATCGGCAGGCCCGCGTCCGTCTGCGTCATCGCGCGGAGGTCGTCGAGCGACAGCACCACGCTGCGGTCCGGCCCGCTGACCGTCAGCCGCCACGCGGGATCGAGCGCGACGCGCTGCACCTTCGCCTCCGCCGCGGTGCGGTTGACGGGCAGTCCCTGCGGCCCGTACCGGAGCTTGCGCGGGGCCAGCACGTTCAGCGGCGCGAGGGCCGGCAGCGCCTCGCCGGCGGTGACCGCGACGACCGCGGCGGACGCGAGCCCCGTGCCGAGCAGGACCGCTCGGCGGCTGACCGTCGCGGGCGGCTGGGGCGCGCGGTCGATGCTGCGCTGGAGGTAGCCGGTGACGCCCGTGACGCGCGGCTCGGGCCGGAGGTCCCCCTCCCCCTCGCCCACGGGCAGCAGGACGCCGGCCGGGTCGACGCTGCGCGAGCGACGCCACCAGCGCGTGATGATCGGCAGCTTCACGCCGATATGGATCGCGAGCGCGCCGACGATGGCCCACGCGAGCGCGAAATGCGTCTCGCGGAACCGGAACGGCTGCGGGTACCACTGGAACGTGTCGGTCAGGCCGGTCGCCAGCTCCACGAACGCCGCGGCGACGAGGAGGGCGATCGCGACGCGCTCGAGCACGCCGCCGATCGTGCGCGCGGGCGGCCACGCGAAGAGCCGCGGGTAGACGGTCCAGAGCTTCGCGAGCAGCAGCGGGATCAGCGCGGTCCCGACGCCGACGTGCACGCCCTGGGTGAGGCGGTAGAGCCAGATCGGGCGCGTCGGGAACGCCATCCCGGGCAGCGGGTTCTGCAGGAAGTGGCTGAACACGCCGGTCCCGAAGCAGATCACGAAGCCGAGCCCGAGCAGCCGCCCGATGACGACCGCGGTGCGCGGATGCCGCGCCGGCGACGCGAGCGCCGTGCGCAGGAGGAGCATGGCCGAGCCGATCACGCTCGCCGCTCCGTCCGCATACCGGGATGTTCGGAACGGACCGAGAGGATGACGGGGTGCGCGCCGGTACCCACCGCATTCTCCCCGTCGCCGCGCTCGTGGTCGCGATCGCCGCGCTGACCGTCGCGCTCATCCGCGGGGTCGGGTTCATCACGCTCGACCGCACCCCGGCCTACTTCGCGATCGAGGGCGTCTGCTGGACGCTGTTCGCCGCGGCGGTCCTCCTCCTGCTCCGCGTGCCGCGACGGGCGGCGCCCGCCGTCGTCCTGCTCGGCACCGTCCTGCTCGGGGCGGCGGGCGCATCGGGGCCGCCGAACATCAGCACGGACTCGGCCCGCTACAACTGGGACGGGATCGTGCAGGACGCGGGTGTCTCCCCCTACCGCTTCGTCCCCGCCGACGCCGCGCTCGCGCCCCTCCGCCCCGCGTGGCTCTTCCCCGCGGGAGCGACCGCGGCCGACGGCACACTGACCTGTCCTGGACCCCTGAAGCTGCCGGTGGAGCAGATCGGCGCCGCCGGCACCGTCTGCACCGCGATCAACCGCCCGACCGTGCCGACGATCTACCCGCCCGTCGCCGAGGCGCTCTTCGCCGCCGCCCGGATCGCGGTCCCCGCCGACGCGCAGTACCTCCCGACCCAGCTGCTCGGGCTGCTCGCCGTGCTCGGCACGACCGCCTTGCTGCTGCGCACCCTCCGGAGCGCGGGACGCGACCCCCGCCTCGCCGCGGTGTTCGGCTGGTGCCCGTTCGTGGTGACGGAGGCGGTGACCAACGCGCACATCGACGCCTGGGCGGCGCTCCTCGCGCTCGCGGCGACCGTCCTGATCTCGCGGGGCCGGCAGGGGTGGGGCGGCGTGGTCCTCGGTCTCGCGATCGCGACGAAGTTCCTGCCGGTCCTCGTCGTGCCGCCCCTGGGCCGACGCCGACCATGGCTGATCGGTCTCACCGCGATCGGGACGGTCGCGCTCGTGTACGTGCCGCACGTGCTGGCGGTCGGCCCCTCCGTCATCGGCTACCTGCCCGGCTATCTGAACGAGGAGGGGTACGACAGCGGCAGCCGCTCGGCCCTGCTCTCCGCGGTGCTGCCGGACGCCGCCTCCACCCCCGCCGCGCTGATCCTGCTCGCGGTGCTCGCGGTCGTCCTCCTGATCCGCAGCGACCCCGCCGACCCGTGGGCCGCGCAGACGGTGATGGTCGGCTCCGCGCTCCTGATCCTGAGCCCGGCGTACGGCTGGTACTCGCTGCTGCTCGTGCCCTTCATCGTGATGAGCGGGCGGTGGGAGTGGTTCGCCGTCGTCATCGGCCTCTCGCTGATCGGCGTGCATCACGACCTGCCGATCATGCGCAGCGTGCTCGTCGTCGTGCTCGCGATGGTCGTGCTGTCCGCCCTGCTGCGACGGCGCCTGCGCTCCCCGGACCTGGGAGCCGCCTGATAGCACCAATCGCTTTTGTCGCGCCCACCGAACTCTCGACACCTGCACCACAGGAACAGGAAGCCAGCCGAAAGCGGACCGCCCGCGAACCGTGGGCTTCTCGAGAGGAACTTCGCATCATGCGTACCACCACCAAGTCGCTCACCGCTCTGCTCGGCGCCGGCATCGTCGTCGCCGCTCTCGCGGGTTGCTCGCAGTCCGGGACGGGCAGCTCCACCACGTCCGGCGCGGGCTCGTCGTCCGCCGCCTCCGCCACGCCGACGGCCAGCCCGACGCCCGCGCTCATGACCTCCGTCGGAGGCAAGACCACCGCGATCACGCTGGACTCCGGCTTCGTCGACGCGCTGACCTCGCTGAAGCTCACCCCCGGCGTGATCGGCAGCGCCACGCTGTCGAAGGCCGGCGTGCTGACCTTCCCGATCACCGGCGGCAACGTCACGTACTACGACCCCGCCACCGGCGTCCGCCCCTACGTGCAGGGCGAGCTGGACCACGACGGCTCCGGCCTGTCGCTGACCGCGGGCGACAAGAAGGTCGAGCTGAAGAACTTCGTCATCGACCCGGGCAACGACAGCCACGTCTCGGGTGACGTGTACCTGAACGGCGCGTCGGTCGTGAAGGGCGCGAACCTGTTCCGCCTCGACGGCAGCACGCTGAACCCCGTCACGATGGAGGGCGACGCCTACGTCCTCGAGGGCACCACGGTCTACGTCTCCGAAGACGCAGCCGCGCTGCTGAACAAGACGTTCGGCACCACCGCGGTGACCGGCGACCTCGAGGTCGGCATCGCGAAGCTGACCGTCACCGCCAGCTGACCCACCGCTGCACAGCAGGAGGAGGGCCGTCCACCGACAGGTGGGCGGCCCTCCTTTCGTGGATCAGGCCGGAACCGCGACACGCCACGTCGCGCGCGGCCGACCGGCCCGTCGCGGGAGACGAGCGTGGGCCGCGGACAGCGATCAGGAGATGATGCGGGCGCCCGGCACCGGGCCCGTCGCGCGCAGGACCGTGTGCCGCGCGGCCGAGAGGGCGATCTGGAGGCTCAGGGCCGAGTCCAGATCCGCCGCCAGGAACGCGATCGTCGGGCCCGAGCCGGACACGACACCGGCCAGTGCGCCGTTGCGCTCCCCCAGCTCGAGCAGGTCGGCGAGCTCCGGCCGCAGCTGCAGCGCGGCGACCTGCAGATCGTTGTGCAGCGCCTCGGCGAGCGCGGTCGCGTCGCCCGATCGCAGCGCCTGCAGCACGTGGGCATCGACCTGCGGTGTCTGCAGCGGAGGCAGGTCGGCCGCGTGCCGCAGCCGGTGCTCGTCGAGCGCGCCGTAGACGAGCGGGGTGCTGAGTCCCGGCTCGGAGAGCGCGACGACCCAGTGGAACGGCCCCTTCGCGAGCGCGGGGCTGAGCCGGTCGCCGCGCCCCGTGCCGATCGCGGTACCGCCGGTGAGCGCGAACGGCACGTCGGCGCCGAGCTCCGCGCCGAGCTCGAGCAGCTCCTCCCGGCCCAGCCCGAGGCCCCACAGCGCGTCGAGCGCGACGAGCGCCGCCGCCGCGTCCGCGGATCCGCCGCCCATGCCTCCGGCGATCGGCACGCGCTTCACCACGTGGATGCGCGCGCCGCCGCGGTAGCCGGACCTCGCCTGCAGCAGGTGCGCGGCACGGATCACGAGGTTCGTGCGGTCGACCGGCAGCGATCCCGTGAAGATCGGGCCGGAGAAGTCGAGCGACAGCTCGGTGTCGCGTTCGGCGCGCAGCTCCTCGAAGAGCGTCACGGCCTGGTAGGCGGTCGCCACGTCGTGGTAGCCGTCCGCCATCGCTGCGCCCACCCGCATCGAGACGTTGATCTTCCCCGGTGCCCGCACCTGCACCGAGCGCACGGCAGCGCTCATACGACGAACCTAGCCATCCTTCGCCGACCGGCCGTACCCGCGGCCTGATGCCCTATCCTCCCGACTACCCCGACCTTCCTGCTGATCAGGAGTTCCGCCCGTGCTCGCAGCCGATACCGCCCCGTCCTCCCTCGCCGGGCTCGAGGTGGTCGACCGGCGGGGCGAGCGGCTCGGCCGTGTCCGGCAGGTCTACCGCGACGGTGCCGAGCTCGGCTGGGTCGGCGTGCGCGGCAACGTCTTCGGCACCGAGGAGGTGCTCGTGCCGCTGGGCGGCGCAGTGCTCGAGGACGACGTGATCGGCGTGACCGTGCACCGCGACCGCTTCCAGGCGGCTCCCCGGCGCCGCCCCGACACCGAGCTGCACGACGACGAGCGCGACCAGCTCAGGGAGTTCTGGGCCGAGGGGCCCGCGGTGGCGGAGGCCGAGCCCGCGGCCGAAGCGCTCGAAGCGCCCGCCCCGCAGGAGGAGGGCGTGATGACCGCGTTCCAGGAGCGCCTGCACGTCGAGACCGAACGCGTCCCGCGCAGCCGGGTCCGGCTGCAGAAGGTCGTCGTGACCGAGCAGCGGACGCTGACCGTGCCGGTGCGGCGGGAGGAGTACCGGCTGATCCGCGAGCCGATCACGGACGCCGAGCCGGTCGCGGGCGGCGCGATCGGTGCCGACGAGCAGGAGGTCGTGCTCTACGAGGAGCGCGTCGTCGTGACCACCGAGGTCGTGCCGGTCGAGCGCATCCGGCTCGTGAAGGAGGAGGTCGTCGAGACCCGGGAGATCTCCGGCCAGGTGCGACGCGAGCGGATCGACCTGGTCGACGCCGCCGCCGACGTGGGGACGGTGGAGGACGAGGCCCAGCCCGCCGGCGGCATCGAGCCGCTTCAGGCGGTGCCGGCAGCGCCCGCGATGGCGACGAACCGGCCGACGTCGAGCCGCTCGCCGCGCAAACCGGGGTCGACGCCGGCGCTCTCCAGCACCTCGGCGGCGGCGGACGCACCGCCGAGCACCGGCGCCAACGACTGACGCAGGGTCTTCCTCCGCTGCACGAACGCGGCGTCGACGAGCCGGAACACCGCCAGCCGCAGCGCCTCGTCGCCGGGCGGCGTGGCGCGTTCGAACCGGACGAGGATCGAGTCCACGTTCGGCACGGGCCAGAACACGCCCCGCGGCACGGTGCCGCCGAGCGCGAACCGTCCGTACCAGGCGGCCTTGACACTCGGCGAGCCGTACGTCTTCGACCCGGGCGACGCGGCGAGCCGCTCCCCCACCTCCGCCTGCACCATGACGACGCCGGAGGCGAGCGACGGCACATCGGCGAGCAGCCGGAGGAGGATCGGCACGGCCACGTTGTAGGGCAGGTTCGCGACGAGCCGGACGGGATCCCCCGGCACGTCGACGCTCATCGCGTCCCCGGTGACGACGGTCAGCCGCGAGGCGGCGTCCGGGAGGCGGTCCGCCGCCAGGGCGGGCAGCGCGGCGGCGAGCCGCCGGTCGATCTCGACGGCGATGACGGCCGCGCCGGTCTCGAGCAGCCCGAGCGTGAGGGAGCCGAGCCCTGGACCGACCTCGAGCACCGTCTCGCCCGCCGCGACGCCGCCGATGCGTACGATCCGGCGCACGGTGTTCGCGTCGTGCACGAAGTTCTGGCCGAGCGACTTGGTGGGCGCGACACCGAGCGCGGTCGCGAGTCGGCGCACGTCCGCAGCGCCGAGCAGCCCGGATGCCCGTCCCATCGCACCTCCTTCGGCGAGCGTATTGCGACGGCCGTCCCGCCCCGACCGGCCGCACGGGCTACCCTCGAACGCTCCACACCCGCGACCGATGGAGGCAGCCGTGTCCACCGGGTCCCGCGCGCCGCGGACGGCGTCGATCCGCGACGTCGCCCGGGCGGCGGGGGTCTCGCATCAGACGGTGTCCCGAGTCCTGAAC
Organism: uncultured Amnibacterium sp.; assembly: GCF_964244015.1. Classification (NCBI taxonomy): domain Bacteria; kingdom Bacillati; phylum Actinomycetota; class Actinomycetes; order Micrococcales; family Microbacteriaceae; genus Amnibacterium; species uncultured Amnibacterium sp. The sequence goes on from NZ_CAXTHO010000021.1 coordinate 11,464, forward strand.
GACCATCAGAACATCCTGCCCGCGACCCGTTCCCGGGTCCTGACGGCGATGGCGCAGCTGCAGTACCGACCGAGCGCTGCGGCCCGGGCGCTCAGCACCAGTCGCTCGAAGACGATCGGCGTCCTCGCCTCAGGCCGCGCGCACTACGGACCCTCGCTCAGCATCCAGGCGATCGAGGAGGCGGCGAGAGAGCGCGGCTTCTTCGTCACCTCCTCGTCGGTCACCGAGCCGGACGAGCGGTCGTTGCGATCGGCGCTCGCGAACCTGATCGGCCAGGACATCGAGGCGCTCGTCGTCATCGCTCCGCAGCAGCGCGTGTTCGACACTGTCGCGGACCTCGCCCCGTCGATCCCCTGCATCACGATGCGGGCTGCGGGGACCGGCGACGCATCGGCGCTCCTAGTCGATGAGATCGCCGGTGCACGCCTCGCGACGCGGCACCTCCTGCTGCTGGGGCACACCGCGATCGGCCACATCGCCGGTCCTCCCGACTGGGTGGAGGCGGAGGGTCGGATGCAGGGCTGCGTGGAGGAGCTCCGCGACCACGACCTGGTGCTCAGCGCCTCTGCCGAGGGCGACTGGACCGCCGACTTCGGCTACGCCGCCGGCCACCGACTCCTGCTGCAGCGGGAGACCACGGCCTACTTCTGCAGCAACGACGCGGTCGCCGTCGGCCTGATGCATGCGGCGCGCGACCTCCGGCTCCGCGTGCCGCACGACGTCTCGATCGTCGGCTACGACGACATACCGGAAGCGGCCCACGTGTGGCCGCCGCTGACCACCGTCCGGCAGGACTTCGCCGAGATGGGCCGTCGCTGCATCGCAGTCCTGCTCGGCGAGCAGCCGCCGCTCGAACGGATCCTGCCGCGACTCGTGATCCGCGGCTCAACGGCGTCCCCACCCGGCTGAGGAACGGCGGAAGGGGCGCCCGTCAAGATCTCGGACGCCCCTTCGTACCGATCGGCGGAGGTCAGAGCCGTGCGAGCGATGCGCCGGAGCGCTTCCGCGACAGGGCGTCGACCGATGCGGCGAGCACGAGCACGCCACCGGTGATCAGCAGGTTGACACCGCCCGGCAGCGCGAGCAGGCCGAGGCCGTTCGTGATCGCAGTGATCACGAGTGCACCGACCACGCCCTGGATGAGCCGGCCGCGACCGCCGAAGAGGCTGACGCCGCCGACCACCGCAGCCGCGATGCCGTTCAGCACGTCCGTCTGGCCGAAGCTCGAGCCGACGACGCCGACCTGGCTCGCCTGGAAGAGACCGGACAGGACCGCGAGGGTGGAGCAGAGCACGAACGCGGAGATACGGATCGCCGCGACGTTGATGCCCGCACGGCGAGCCGCCTCGGGGTTGCCGCCGACCGCGTAGAGGTGCAGGCCCCAGCGGGTGCGGTCGAGCACCTGCGTGCCGATCCAGAGCAGCGCGACCACGATCGGAACCACGATCGGCACGCCCGAGATCGGGAGCACGGAGAGGGATCGGTTCGTGTTCAGCAGCGCCACGATGACGCCGGCGACGACGGCGATCACGCCGACCCGGATGAGCAGCAGGCTCAGGGTGCGCACGGGCACGCCGGCCACCTGGCGCCGCCGGCGGTCGTAGAACGCAGTTCCGGCGCTGACCACCACGATCACGACCCACATCAGCCAGCCGGCCCAGATGGGCATGTTGCTGTTCTCAATGGCGGTCACGGCCGGCTCGGTCACCCGGTACGTGTTGCCGTCACCCAGCAGCACGAGCTGCAGCCCCTGGAAGCCGAGGAACAGGCCCAGGGTGACGACGAACGACGGGATGCCGACCTTCGCGACGAAGTACCCGATGAACAGGCCGATGAGGACGCCGACCACGAGCGCGACGATCAGGGCGAGCACCCAGTTGACACCCATGCCGTTGTTCAGCAGGACGAACACGGACATGCCGACACCGGCTGTGACGCCGGCGGACAGGTCGACCTCCGCGATCAGGATGACGAAGATGAGGGCCACCGCGAGCACCGCGAGGAACGCGGTCTGGGTGATCAGGTTCGCGACGTTGATCAGGCTGAGGAAGCTCGGGCTGAGGAACTGGAACAGGATGCAGAGCACGATGAAGCCGCCGATGGCGGGCAGCATGCCCATCTCACCGCCGCGCACGCGCGAGACGTACGCCTTGATCTGATCGCTGAAGCTGCCCTCGTACCCGGTGGCGATGCCGGGAGGGGTCGCGCCGCTGCCGGCGTCGATCGCTGCGGCGAGCGACGGATCCGGCTGCTTGTTCGACGTCGCGGTCATCGGACGGCCCCTTCGAGGTTCGGCTGGTCGGTCTTCAGGCCCGTGATGTACCCGATGACCTCGTTGTTCGTCGTCTCCTTCGTCTCCAGCTGGGCGACCATGGTGCCCAGGTAGAGCACGTTGATGTGGTCGGCGACCTTGAAGACGTCGGCGAGGTTATGGCTGATGATCAGCACGCCCACGCCGTTGTCGGCGAGCCTGCGGACCAGGTTCAAGACCTGCTCCGTCTGCGCGACGCCGAGGGCGGCGGTCGGTTCGTCGAGGATGACGACCTTCGCCTCCTGCAGCACAGCCCGCGCGATCGCCACCGTCTGCCGCTGCCCGCCGGAGAGGGAGGAGACCTTCTGGCGCACGGACTTCATGGTGCGCACCGAGAGCGATCCAAGGGTCGCGGAGGCCTTCTTCTCCATCTCGCCGTTGCTCAGCGTGCCCTGCAGGGTCTCCTCGCGGCCGAGGAACATGTTCTGCACGATGTCGAGGTTCTCGGCCAGCGCGAGGTCCTGGTAGACGACCTCGATCCCCAGCTTCGACGCGGCCGTCGGGTGGACCGCCTGCCCGCCGACGAGCACCTCGCCCGAGTCGTAAGCCTGCACACCGGCGAGACCCTTGATCAGGGTCGACTTTCCAGCGCCGTTGTCACCCACAAGGGCGCTGACCTGCCCGGGGTAGACCTTCAGATCCACCCCCTTGAGCACGTCGGCCGGGCCGAAGCTCTTGCGGATGTCCTTCAGTTCGATGAATGGGGCGACCATGCCCCCTCCTTCCGCCCACCGCGTCCGCGGTGGATCGATCAGGCCGACGGCGACCGAAGTCCCCGGTCTCCTCGCTCGAGGAGACCGGGGACATCGGCCGCGTATCAGGGGTGCTGGTTACTTGACGCCGGCCTTGGTGCAGGCTTCGGTGATGCCCTTGCAGACGTCGGCGGCGGTCGCGTTGCCGTCGTCGATGACCTTCTGGACACCGTCGGCGGTGGTGAGGATCGGCGTCTCGAGGAAGGCGGGAACGCCGTCCTGCGTCGCCGGGGCGGTGGGCTTGTCGCCCTTGAGCAGCGCGATCGCGATGTCCGACGCCTTCGTGGCCTCGAGCTGGTACGGCTTGTAGACCGTGCCGTACTGCTTGCCCAGCAGGATGTTCTGCAGGCCGGCGATGGACGCGTCCTGGCCCGAGGTCGGGACGACCTTCTTGTACTTGTCGAGCACGGTGATCACGGCGGCGTTGTTCGCGTCGTTCGCGGTCCAGACGGCGTCGACGTTGCCCTTCAGCGCCGTGTAGGCCTGCTGGAACTCGGTGCCGGACTTCGTGGCGTCCCAGGTGCCCTTCGGGGAGAACGCGCACTTGATGCCCGCGGCGCCCATGATCTTCAGCGCACCGCTCTTGAAGAAGGCCGCGTTGCCGTCGGTGGGGTCGCCGCTCATGCAGACGACGCTGGCGGTCTTCGGGTCCTTGTTGATCTTCTTCAGGCCGTCGACGACCATCTGCCCCTCGAGCTCGCCGACCTTCTCGTTGTCGAACGAGACGTAGTACTGCGCGCCCTTGATGGGGCGGTCGTACGCGATGACCGGCACGCCCTGCGCCTGCGCCTTGGCGAGCACCGTCGCGCCCACGCCATTCAGATCGACCAGCAGCATCACGCCGCAGTTCTGGCTGAGCTGCGACTGCGCGATCGAGGTGTACTTGGTGGTGCTGTTCTGCGCGTTCTGGATGTTGGCGTTGAAGCCGGCGTCCTCGAGCGCCTTCTTCAGTGCGGGTCGGTCGCCGCTTTCCCAGCGGGGGGACGACTCCGTGTCGGGGAGGATGACGCAGGCGGTCTTCTTGGCCGCGGTCGTGGTGCCGCCGGAGGCGGAGTCACCCGAGTTACCGGAGCTGCCCGAGGAACAGCCGGCGAGGGCGAGGGTCGAGAGGGCGGCGACTGCCACCATCCCCATGATCGTGCTCTTCAAGGCTTCGTTACCTTTCGTCAAGCGGGGCAGAGCCGCCGCGCCCTCGACGTCGAGGACTCGGCGACTGTACCCAGGTCCGGGGACAGGCCATGTGACCCGTCACATAACGATGTGGTAACAACAAATTGCGATCCGGCGTCTGTCATAGTGACCGGTCGGTTCGAGACGGCAGGGCGAGGTCGCCCGGGTAGGCGGCGTGCATGCGATTCACCGACGGCTTCTGGCTGATGCGCCCTGGCGTCCAGGCCTTCTACTCCCGCGATGCGCACGAGCTCGAGGCAACGGCCGACGCGCTCGTCGTCACTGCAGCGACGAAGCCGATCACGACCCGTGGCGACCTGCTGAACCTCCCCGCGCTCACCGTCACCGTCGCACCGCACCTGCCGGGGATCGTCCGCGTGCGGATCGATCACCACACCGGCGGCGCGGCGCCCATCCGATTCGAGACCGCTGCTCCTTCCGGCGGCTCGGTCGTGATCGACGACGCCGGCGCCGGCGTGGTCACGAGCGGTGACCTGCAGGCCCGCGTCGCACCCGGAGCACCCTGGAGCCTCGAGTTCTCCTCCGGCGGCCGGGTGCTCACGGGCAGCGGGCTCAAGTCGCAGGCCTGGATCCGGCTCGCTCCCGATGCGGCGGTGGACGCACCGCCGACCGGGCTCCCCCGTGCCGGGACCTACGTGCACGAGCAGCTCGACCTCGGCGTCGGCACGCTCGTCTTCGGCCTCGGCGAGCGGTTCGGGCCGCTCGTGAAGAACGGCCAGACCGTCGACGTCTGGAACGCTGACGGCGGCACCTCCAGCGAGCAGGCCTACAAGAACGTGCCGTTCTACCTGACGGATGCGGGCTACGGCGTCTTCGTGAACGAGCCGGGCCACGTCTCGTTCGAGGTCGGGTCCGAGAGCGTGCAGCGCGTGCAGTTCTCGGTCGAGGGTGAATCGCTCGAGTACTTCGTGATCGCCGGCGCCACGCCCGCCGAGATCCTCGAGCGCTACACGGCGCTGACCGGCCGCCCGGTCGAGGTGCCGGCGTGGAGCTACGGCACCTGGCTCAGCACCAGCTTCACGACCGACTACGACGAGGCGACCGTCACCTCGTTCCTGGACGGGATGCGCGACCGGGACCTGCCCCTGTCGGTCTTCCACTTCGACTGCTTCTGGATGCGCGACCTGCAGTGGTCGGACTTCACCTGGGACGAGCGGGTCTTCCCGGATCCGGAGGGGATGCTGGCGCGGCTGCACGAGCGCGGCCTCCACGTCTCGCTGTGGATCAACCCCTACATCGCGCAGAAGTCGCGCCTGTTCGCGGAGGCGGCGGCCGCCGGGCACCTGCTGCGTCGCGCCGACGGCTCCATCTGGCAGACCGACCTGTGGCAGGCGGGCATGGGCATCGTCGACTTCACGAGCGACGCCGCGACCTCCTGGTTCCAGGAGCGCCTTCGGCCCCTGCTGCGGCAGGGCGTCGACGCGCTGAAGACCGACTTCGGCGAGCGCATCCCGCTCGACGTCGTCTACGCCGACGGCTCCGATCCGCGGCGGATGCACAACCTGTACACGGAGCGCTACAACGCCGCGGTGCACGCGGTGCTGGATCAGGAGCGGCCGGGCGAGGCCGTGCTCTTCGCGCGCTCCGCGACGACGGGCGGCCAGCGGCATCCCGTGCACTGGGGCGGCGACTCCACCTCCAGCTTTGCGTCGATGGCGGAGACGCTGCGCGGCGGGCTGTCGCTGTCGCTGTCGGGCTTCGGGTTCTGGAGCCACGACATCGGCGGCTTCGAGGGCACGCCCGACGCCGCGGTGTTCAAGCGCTGGATCCCGTTCGGCCTGCTGTCGAGCCACAGCCGGTTCCACGGCTCCGACTCGTACCGGGTGCCGTGGCTGTTCGACGACGACGCCGCGAGTGCCTCAGGACATCGCGAGTCCGCGCCGGACTCGGCCGTCAGCGTGACCCGGCGGTTCGCGAAGCTGAAGAACCGGCTCGCCCCCTACCTGCTCGCGGCGGGCAGGACGGCGGCCGAGACCGGTCTGCCGGTGATGCGGCCGATGGTCCTCGCGTTCCCGGAGGATCTCAACGCCCGCACCCTCGACCGGCAGTACCTGCTCGGACCCGACATCCTGGTCGCGCCGGTATTCACGGCGGCCGGCGACGTCGATCTCTACCTGCCGGCCGGCGGCTGGACCCAGCTGCTCACCGGTGAGCGGGTGGAGGGGGGCGGCTGGCGCACCGAGCGACACGGCTTCGACTCGGTCCCCGTCTACGTGCGCGACGGGGCGGTGCTGCCGCTCGGCGCCCGCGACGACCGCCCGGACACCGACCACCTGGACGGCCTCGTGCTGCGCGCCTTCCCGGGCGCTCCCGGCAGCCGCACGATCCGGGTCGCGGAGGCGACGTTCGAGGTGGCGACGACGGCCGACGCGATCACGGCGACGGGCCCGGCGGGCTCGTGGGCGCTCCAGGTCGGCGACCGGACGATCGCGTCGGCGTCCGGCAGCGCTCGACTCCCCCTCGGCTAGAGATTCCGTTTTGAAGGAGCTTCCGCGCCTTCGGCGGGAAAACTCCTTCAAAACGGATCAGAGGGCCGCGATGGTCCAGGACACCGCGTGGGCGCTGCCCGGCTCCAGCACGATCAGGTCGGTGCCGGAGTTGAAGGCGTCGGGCGGGCAGGTCATCGGCTCGACCGCGAGGCCGGCCCGGTGGTACGCGGGTTCCGGTCGGTCACCCGTGTGCACCTGCACCCACGGTGCGCCTGCGTCCCAGCGCAGCTCGGCGCCGTGCCCGTCGGCGGCGACGACCCTGGCCCGGGAGGAACGTATGCGCGTGAAGGCATGGTCGATGAACAGCTCGCCGATCCGGCGCGGCTCGGCGAAGTCGAAGCGCCCGCCCGCGACCGGAGCGAGGGTGCGCGGGATGAGGCGCTCGTCGTCCACCTCCAGCACCTGGTCGGCGGCGAGCTCGAGCGTCCAGTCGTCGACCCGGCCGGGTCCGCCGACGAGGTAGGGGTGCCCCGAGGCGCCGTACGGCGCCCGGTCCTGGCCGGTGTTCGTCGCGGCGACCGTGGTGACGAGGCCGTCGTCGCCGAGGCGGTACTCCACCTCGATGCTCAGCCGGTGCGGGTAGCCGGCCTGCGCGACGATCTCGGTCTCGAGGGTCACCGCGTCCGTGGACCGCGCGACGACCCGGTAGTCGCTCCAGGACGCGAGCCCGTGCAGGGCGTGCCCACGGTCGGGCTCCGTGAGGGCGAGCTGCTGCTGGCGCCCGTCGAAGGTGTAGCGGCCGTCGACGATGCGGTTCGGCCACGGCACGAGTACGGCCCCGCGGTACAGGGGCCGCACCTCGTCCTCGGCGAACGGCACGACGAGGTCCCGCCCGTCGTGGCTGAGCGTGCGGAGGGAGGCGCCCACCGTCGCGATGTCGGCGGCGTACAGCCCCTGCCGCAGCGCGATCCGGGTGCCGCTGATCGGGAGCGCGCGGCTCATGCGGCCACGTCGGCGTCGAGCAGGGCGTCGGTCGACGGGCCGCTGAACTTCCGATCCGGGTCGGCCCGCGCCACCAGCGCGCGGAAGTCGGCGAACCGCGGATAGCGCGACGCGACGACGGCCTTCGGCACCGTGTTCACCTTGCCCCAGTGCGGGCGCGGGGCGAACGGCTCGAGCGCGGCCTCGATGCGCGGGCAGAGCGCCTCCACCGCCGCCTGCTCGTTCCGCCAGGTGAAGTGGATCGCGAGCGAGTCGCGGCCGGAGGCGGTGCTCATCCACAGGTCGTCGGCGGCGATCGTGCGCAGCTCGGTGATCAGCAGGTGCGGCGCGATGTCCTCGCCCAGCGCCCGCACGGCCTGCAGCGCCGCGGCGGCGTCCGAGTGCGCGATGAAGTACTCGGTCTGGATCTCGTCGCCGTTGCTCGGCGTCCTGTCGATGCGGAAGTGCGGGAGATGCGCCGACCAGGCACCCGCGATGCCCTGCTGGGTCGTGTTGTCGTCGTCGGACTCGATGATCTGGGCGGCGGCGCCCCTCCGCACCGCGCCGCCGATCTGGTCGGGCACGGTCTCGTCCGCCGACTCGAGCCGCCGCTTGACCCAGACCTGCTCGATCGGATCGCCGACCCAGTCGGTGAACACGCTGACGCTGTACCCGGCGGAGGTGATCGCCGGCACGTCGGCGAGCAGCGTCGCCCACGGCAGGCCGGCGTAGACGTCCTGCCGCACGAGGTACGAGGGCTGGACGGCGAGTTCGACGCGCACGACGACGCCGAGCAGCCCGAGCGCGACGACCGAGCCGGCGAAGTCGGGATCGCCGTGCCGGACCCAGCGCAGCGCGCCGTCGGGACCGACCAGCTGGATGCCGCGGACCGCGGTCGACAGGTTGCCGTTCAGGTCGCCGGATCCGTGCGTGCCGGTCGCGACCGCGCCGGCCACCGAGATGTGGGGCAGGGAACCCATGTTGTGCAGCGCGAGGCCCTCGCCGGTCAGGAAGGTCGCGACGGCCGCGTAGCGCGTGCCCGCCCCGACCGTGACGACGCGCCGGTCCTCGTCGATCGTGAACTCCGGTGCGATCTCCGTGGTGGTGACGAGCACGCCCGTGGTGTCCGCGAGGTCGTTGAACGAGTGCCGGGTCCCGAGCGCGCGGATCCGCCGCGATCGCGCGACGAGCGCCTGCACCGCGTCGACGGTCGTGGGCGCCTCGACCGCAGTCGCCCGGTACTCGTAGGTGCCGGACCAGTTCCGCACGCGAACCTCCTCGTTCAGCTTCCGCTGCCTCCATCCTGGCGGACAGGGACCTGCGCGCCGACACGGTTCGGATTAGCGTTGCGCGGGCGACGAAGGAGCACTCCAATGACGGTCGTCACCGCACCGGTCTCGGACGAGGTCGACGAGGCACGGCTCGGGGCGCTGCTGACCGAGCTGGACGCGGGGGCGGCGCGCTGGGCGGTCACGCCGCTCACCGATCGCGCCGCACTGCTGCGCCGCACGCACGATGCGGTGTCCCGCGCTGCCGAGGCGTGGGCGCTGACCGCCGCGCGCATCAAGGGCCTCGCGGACGACTCGCCGCTCGTCGGGGAGGAGTGGTTCTCCGGCCCCTACGCCGTGCTGACCGCGATCGCCCGCCTGGCGCGCACGCTCGACACGCTCGCCGACGGGCACAGCCCGCTGCGGGGACTGTCCTTCCACGACGCCCCCGGAGGCAGGCGCGCGGTCGACGTGCTGCCGCTGGACCGGACGGAATCGCTGGTCCTCAACGGCTTCCGGGCGGAGGTGTGGTTCCCGCCGGGCACCACCGACCAGCGCGCGATGCTCACCGCGGGCCTCGGCGGGCTGCGCGTCGGCGAGTCCGGCGGGGTCGCTCTGGTGCTGGGCGCCGGGAACATCACCTCCATCCCGCCGCTCGACGTGCTGTACGGGCTCGTCGCCGACAACCGCGCGACGATCCTGAAGCTGAACCCGGTGCTCGCCGACCTGGCCGGACCCTTCGAGGCGGCGTTCGCGCCGCTCGTCGAGGCCGGGCTGCTGCGCATCGTGCAGGGCGGCGCCGCGGTCGGCGGCTTCCTCGCGCATGCTCCGCTCGTGCGGCACGTGCACATCACGGGCAGCATCACGAGCCACGACGCGATCGTCTGGGGCACCGGCGCCGAGGCGACCGCGCGGCGCTCGGCCGGCACCCCGCTGCTGGACAAGCCGATCACGAGCGAGCTCGGCGGCGCATCCCCGATCGTCGTCGTGCCGGGCGAGTGGACGGCGGCCGAGCTCGCCTTCCAGGCCGAGCACGTCGCGACGATGCGGCTGCACAACGGCGGCTACAACTGCATCGCCGGGCAGGTGCTGCTGCTGTCGACCGGGTGGCCGCAGCGGGACGCGTTCCTCACCCAGCTGCGCATCGCGCTCGCCGCCGCGCCCGACCGCCCCGCCTGGTACCCGGGCAGCGACGACCGCCGCGCCGCGGCCCTCGAGGCGTACCCGTCCGCCGAGCTGCTCGGGCCGGCCGGCGGACGCCTCCTGGTCGACGTCGGCGGCCGGGACGCGGGCGCGATGGGCTCGACCGAGTGGTTCGCGCCCGTGCTCGGGATCGTGGACGTGCCCGGCACGGGTCAGGCGTTCCTCGACGAGGCCGTCCGGGTCGCGAACGACGAGCTGACCGGCACGCTCGGCGCGAACGTGGTCATCCGCCCGCAGGACCGGCAGGCGCTCGGCGCCGGCTTCGGCCGGGCGATCGCCGCGCTCCGCTACGGCACGATCGGCATCAACGCGTGGACGGGGCTCGGCTTCCTGCTGGCGGCGACGCCGTGGGGGGCGTTCCCCGGCGGCACGATCGCCGACGTCGGCAGCGGGATCGGCGTCGTGCACAACGCGCTGCTGATCGACGGCGCCGAGCGCACCGTGGTGCACGGCCCGTTCCGGCCGTTCCCCGCCTCCGTCCTCGCCGGCGAGCGCGCGCTGACGCCGCGCCCGCCGTGGTTCGTCAGCGCGAGGACGGCGGCGACGACGGGTCGACGGCTCACCGGTTTCGCGGGCAGCAAGGCCCCGTGGCTGCTGGCGGCCGCGCTCGTCAGCGCGTTCCGGGGGTAGCGGTCGCCGCGTCAGCCCGGGTGGTAGGCGGCGGGGTCGGCGAGCAGCGGAGCGAACGCGAGCTCGGCGGCGCCGATCAACATGATGCGCGAGCCGAGCTCGCTGCGCCGCAGCTCCACCCGCTCGTCGATGCCGGGCAGTGCGCGGTCGGCGACCAGCCGGTCGAGCCGCTCGCCCGCGACGGCGGCGAGCGCCGACAGGAACCCGCCGAGGATCACCCGCGCCGGGTTGAGCACCGTCACCGCGTTCGCGATGGCGGTCGCGAGCGCATCGATCTGCAGCGCGACCTCCCGCGCGACGGCCGGATCGGCGGAGGAGGTCAGCGCCGCTTCGAGCTGGTCGGCTGCCGCGTCACCGAGGTGCAGCACCTCGAGCAGCGCCGCGCGAGAGACGGTCGCCTCGAGGGTGCCGCGGACGCCGAGGGTGTCCGTCGCACCGTTCGCAGCGAGGATCATGTGGCCGAACTCCCCGGCGTGCCCGGTCATGCCGGTCAGCGAGACGCCACCGGCGACGATCCCGCCCCCGATCACGCTGGCCCCGCCGTTCAGGAACACGAGGTCGCCGACCCCTCGGCCGGCGCCGAACAGCGCCTCCGCCCGGGCTCCGAGCCCGCCGTCGTTCGCGGCGGCGACGGGCAGCCCGAGCGCGTCCTCGAAGACGGCGGCGAGCGGCACGTCCCGCCAGCCGAGGTGCGGCGCCAACCGGACGATGCCGCCCGCCCTGCTGACGACGCCGGGGACGGCGAGCCCCGCGCCGATCGGACGGCTGGAGGGGTGCTGCCGGAGGAGGTCCTGCACCGCGCCGCTCGCGGCGCGCACGGTCGCGTCGACGCTGGGCGTGGCCGAGAACGGTGCCCGTTCGACGGCGATGACGTCACCTCCGAGCCGCACGAGCGCGACGGTGACCGCGTCGAGCTCGGGGTTGATCGCGATCGCGACCGGCACCTCCCCCGCTCGGACGACGGGACTGGGCCGGCCGACCTGGCCGGCCGCGGCGGGTTCGTCCTCGACGACCAGGCCGCGTGACGCGAGGTCGGCGACGAGCGCCCCGACCGTCGACCGGTTCAGTCCGCTCTCCCGCGTCAGCTCGCTGCGCGTCGCCGGCGACAGGTGCACACGCTGCAGCACGAGGGCGAGGTTCCTGCGCCGCCCCGCCCCACCGGCACGGACGCCGGGGTCGGTGGTCGGCACGGCGTCAGTGTAGGGAGGCGCCGGCACTGATCACGTCGCCGCGGTGCGCGCCGATCATCCGAACCTGGCTCAGCACGCTCTCCGAGTGGTGCTCGGGCAAGGGCAGCCGGGACGGTGGTGCGGGTGGCGGCTCGGGTAGGGACGTTCCGTTCCGCCGAGAGGAAGCGGCGTATCGCGTGGAGGAAGCGGGAGCGGGTGTAGGCGGGAACGCACCGTTTCCACCTACGCCCGCTTCGCGGTCCTACGCCCCGTCCCGTGCGGCAGCGTCAGTCCCTTCCGGCAGCGGAATCGGCGCCGAACGGCTGCCGGAGCGCACATGTGCTGCCGGACGGACACCCGACCTCGGGAAGCCGACCAACCCACCACCGTCCCGGCTGCTTGTGACCCATCGACCCGGCGGAACCCGGGCCGGGGCCGCTCGTCAGACCCGCACCCTCCGGAACGCCGCGCCCGGATGCCCGTCCGCGAGGTGCGGGTGCCCGAACAGGCGCTCTCGCAGGGTCGCACCGACCTGGGGAGGCTCGGCGACCATGCCGCGACGCCGCATCTCGGGCAGCACCAGGTCGAGGAAGTCGTCGAAGGTGCCGGTCGGATCCGGCTGCACGAGGAAGCCGTCGGCGCCGGTCTCGGCGAGGAACGCCTCCGCCTGGTCGACCACCTGCACCGGGTCGCCGACGAACGGGGCACCCATCACGGAGTTCCGCTGGAACTCCTCCAGGATCTGCCGCACGGTGAGCGCCGGGGCGCCGTTCGCACCGGAGAACCGCTCGACGTTCGTGCGACCCGTCTCGGTGCGGGTGGAGGCGAGCGGCTCATCGAGCGGCATCGACATCAGGTCGAGGCCGGTGAAGAACGCGTAGGCGGCGGCCGCGTCCTCGAGCGTCCAGAACGAGGCCTGCAGCGCCCGCTTGGCATGCGCCTCCTCCGCCGTCGGCGCGACGACGAACGTGCCGGCCGAGAGGAACAGCACGGCGTCGCGGCCGCGCCCGTTCGCGTCGAGCAGGTCGCGGACGGCGGCGATCTGCGCGGCGGTCGCGGCGGGCTCGCTCGCGAGGAACACGCCTTCGGCGTAGTCGGCCGCGAAGCCGCGACCGCTCGACGAGGCGCCGGCCTGGAACAGGACAGGTGTGCGCTGCGGCGACGGGGGCACGGTCAGCACGCCGCGCGCTCCGTGCCACCGGCCGTGGGTGTCGATCTCGTGCACCTTCGACGGGTCGGCGTAGGTGCCCGACTCCCGGTCCTGCACGAGCGCGTCGTCCTCCCAGACGCCCTCCCACAGCTCCATCGCGAGCCGGATGTGCTCGTCGGCCCGCGCGTACCGCTCGTCGTGCGGGATCAGCGGCTCGTCGAACAGCAGGGCGGAGGCGTTCTGGCCGGCTCCGGTGACGACGTTCCAGCCGAGCCGCCCACCGGTCAGGTGGTCGAGCGTCGCGAACCGGCGCGCGACGATCTGCGGCTTCTCGATCGTCGTCGACACCGTGGCGACGAGCCCGAGCCGCTCGGTCGCCAGCGCGAGCGCCGACAGCAGGACGATCGGGTCGGCCTTCGGGAACTGGACCGAGCTCTCGATCGCCTGCGGCAGGACGTGCCCGTCGACGACGGGGTAGGCGTAGTCGTCGGCCATGAAGAGGAAGTCGACGCCCTCCTGGTCGAGCCGCTTCGCCATCGTCACCCAGTGCTGCAGGTCGAGGAAGTCCGTCGAGGTGTTGCCCGGCATCCTCCACTGGCCCATCGGCGTCATCGCCTGGAACATGCCGAGCCTGATGCGCTTGCTCATGCGGCCACCGCGTTCGGGCTCAGGCGGCGGAACGTGGAGCCGTGGAAGACCAGCGGCGGGGTGGCCGGGTCCGTCGCGAGCGCGAGGACGCGCAGCAGCACGAGGTCGTGGTCGCCGGCGGGCGTCTCGCCCTCGATCACGCACTCGAGGTGCGCAGGCGCTCCGCCGATCAGGATCGCACCGCTGTCGGTGCGCTCGGTCGCGATCCCGGAGAACCGGTCGGCGGCCTTGGAGGCGAGCTGGCGGCAGGCCGCCTCATGCGCCTCCCCCAGCACCGAGACGCCGAGCCGTACGGCCCGGCGCAGCACCGGCCAGCTCTCGCTCGTCCGCTGCACGGCGAACAGGACGAGCGGCGGATCGGCCGAGATGCCGACCTGGAAGGACGAGGCGACCAGCACGCGGGGCACGCCGTCGACCTCGGCCGCGATCGCGGCGACGCCGGAGGGGAAGAGGGCGAACGCGCTGCGGAGCGCGCCGCCCAGAGCAGCGGACGCGGGGTCCGCGAGTGCGGTGAGACGGGACATGGATCCTCCTGCAGCATGAACCGAACGGTTCAAACGGTAGCGGGCCGGTGTTTCCGCCGGGTTACCGCTCGCTTGGAAGCAGCAGTCGCTCCACCAGCTCGGCGGAGGCGGCGTCGAGCACCGTCCGGGGCGCGCCGGACAGCAGGGCGAACTGGAGCCCGCGCCACTCGGCGACGAGCTGGGTCGCGGTGCGCAGCGCCGGATCGGGCGCCACTCCCTCCGCCTCCAGCACCGCACGCACCTCGGCGACCCAGTCGCCGCCGAGGCGCTCGAACAGCTCCCGGTTGCGCTCCGGGTGGTAGAGCGCCACGGCGAACGCCTGGAAGAACAGCGCGAGGAACGGCAGGTTGTCCGGATGGGCGATGTCGTCCCAGACGCGGACCAGCCGGACGCGCAGCGGGCCGTCCCCGCCCCGCAGCCGCCGCAGCGCCCCCTCGAGGTGCGGATACCGCTCGAACGCGACGAGCGTCGCCTCCCGCAGCACCTCCTCCTTCGACCCGAAGTAGTAGAGCAGCATGCGGTTGTTCGAGCCGATCGCCCGGGCGAGCTCGCTGAGGCTGAGATCGGTGGCGCCGTGCTCCAGCACGTGGTCGGCGACCCGCTCGAGCAGGCGCGGGCGCCCGGACGGGGATTCCGCGGCTGCGTCGTCGGCGCTCGAACCCATGCCCATCAACCTATGCAGCCCCCGAACGGGCCGGGACTGCAACCGGGCAGCACGACCGGGTTCCCAGCGGTGGGGCGTCGCGTCCACCCGTTCGAGGTCGAACCGGCGCGGATCGCTCTGCAGCCCTTGCCCTGGCTCCGAAAGTTTCGAGATACTCGGGGAGACCTGACGTGGCTCGATCCCTCCGCTGGAGGCGACCCGACCCGCACGTCTGCAAGGAGAAGCATGAGCTCGACTCCGCTCGACCGTCCCAGCCGCACCACCCTCGCGATGCTCGCGGACGAGGCCGGTGTCTCGCTGTCCACGATCTCCAAGGTGCTGAACGGCCACGCCGACGTCGCACCCGCCACGCGACAGCGGGTGGAGGGCCTGCTCGACGAGCGCGCGTACCGGCGCCGCGGCACGGCCGCCAAGGGCTCGACGCTCCTCGAACTCGTCTTCTCCGATCTGGCGAACCCGTGGGGCTCCGAGATCATGGCCGGCGTCCAGGAGGTCGCGCACCAGGAGGGGATGAGCGTCGTGCTCTCGCCGAGCAGCGCCCGGCACGAGCCCGGTCCCGGCTGGCTGCCGGGGGTGCTGGCGCGCAAGCCCGCGGGTGTGCTGCTCGTCACGACCGACCCGACGCCCCAGCTGCGTGAGCGGCTCACCTCGCGCAGCATCCCCTTCGCCGTCATCGACCCCGCAGGCGAGCCGCCGCCTGGCGTCGCGTCGGTGGGCTCCACGAACTGGGCGGGCGGACTGGCGGCGACGCGGCACCTGATCGAGCTGGGCCACACCCGGATCGCGGCCGTCAGCGGCCTGCCCCACCTGCTCTGCTCCTGGGCGCGGCTGGACGGGTTCCGGTCCGCGATGGGATCGGCCGGGCTGCCGGTGCGCGAGGACTGGATGCACATGGGCGACTTCCGCGTCAGCGGCGGGCGGGTGGCGGCGGAGCAGCTGTTCGCCTCGGCGGACCGCCCGACCGCGGTGTTCGCCGGCAACGACGTGCAGGCGCTCGGGGTCATCGAGGTCGCCAGGGAGCACGGCCTCCACGTCCCTCGCGACGTCTCCGTGGTCGGCTACGACGACACGCAGATCGCGGTCTGGCTGCGGCCGCGCCTCACGACCGTGCACCAGCCGATCCGGCGGATGGCGGCGGAGGCGGCGCGCATCGTCCTCCGCCTCGCCGCGGGCGAGCCGGTCGAGCAGCAGCGCCTCGAGCTCGCCACCCACCTCGTGATCCGGGACAGCACCGCGCCGCCGCCATGATGCGACCGACCCGACGCGACCCGGCATCGTGATGCGATCGAGACGCCACGCGCCGGAAGTTTTCGTTGACATCGCCCGGCCGGGCAACGAAGCTGGCCTCCGCCGGGGAAGCGGGTGTAGACCTGTCCCGCGGCGGAGTAGTTCAACGAAGCAGTTCAACGAACCCACAGCAGTTCAACGACGAACATCGACGTACCGGGCCTGACACCTCGGACGTCGGAGAGGACACCGACGATGGCATCTCTTCCCACCGGATCCGGATTCACCAGGCGCACCCTTCTGGGCGCAGGCGCCAGCGCGGCCGCAGTCGGCCTGCTCGCCGCCTGCAGCTCGGGTGGCAGCGGCACCAGCGGAAGCTCGGGCGGCACGATCAAGTTCTGGAACCAGCCCTGGGGCGCGCCCGCGTTCAACACGCTGGACAAGAAGATCACCGAGGCGTACACGCCGAAGAGCGGCCTCGGCAAGTCGTCCTACCAGGTCATCCAGTGGGCGAACTTCACCCAGAAGTACTCGACCGCCGTGGCGTCGAACACGAACCCGGCGATCTCCTCCGGTGGCGGCACGCAGGCCTTCCTGTTCGAGTCGCAGGGCAAGATCGCCTATGCGGACGACCTGCTCGACTCCTGGAAGAAGAACGGCCTCTACGACGACTTCCTGCCCGGCCTCGTCGACACGCTGAAGACGAAGAACGGCTACGCGGCGGTCCCCTACAACCTCGACATGCGGGTGTGGTGGTACAACAAGGCCCTGCTGGAGGACGCCGGCGCCGAGGTGCCGACGGACTGGGACAGCTACGAGGCCGCGTGCGCCGCGCTCAAGAAGAAGGGCATCTACGGCTACGGCACCGGCACCGGCGCCGGCGACTTCCAGGGTGGTCACCACCTCGTCAGCCACATGATCAACAACGGCGGCGGGCTCTTCGACGCCGACAACCAGCCCGACTGCGTGACCGAGAAGAACATCGAGGCCATGGACTGGGTGCTCGGCCTCGTGAAGTCCGGCTACGTCGACCCGCGGACCGCGTCCTACACGGACCAGAACGTCTTCGACCAGTGGAAGGCGAAGAAGTTCGGCATGGGCTGGAACAACGCGGGCCTCGGCGCGAACGTCGGCGCCATCGGCAGCGACCTCGTGGTCGGCAGCCCGCTGACCGGCCCCGGCGGCGAGAAGGGTTCCCTCTTCTTCCCGAACAACATCATGATGTACAAGAACACCCCCTCCAAGGAAGGGACGGAGGCGTTCGCGACGTACTACTACCAGAACATGAAGCCGCTCTGGGCGGAGAAGACGGGCATCGGCCTGCCGCCGCTCAAGTCGATCGCCGAGCTCGACGTGTACAAGTCCGACCCGAACGCGTCGAAGATCCTCAACGAGTGGCAGCCCATCTCGAAGACGTGGGGCGCTCCCGGCACCAACACGGTGTTCCTGAACGTCACGACCGTCGACGGCACGCCGGCGATGACCACCTTCGCGCAGGGCATCCTGAGCGGCCGGACCACCGCGAAGGCGGCGCTCGAGGCGCTGCAGAAGTCGCTGGCGGCGAACGCGAAGTAACGGGATCGACGTCGTCCAACCAATGAACCGGCCCCTCACTGGCGAGGGGCAGAGGGAGAGCTGATGTCCGCCGACACCGTCGCGCGTGGGATCGACAAGGCACGACGCGGAGTGGCACCGGGAGGGCGTGGGGGCGGCGTTGCCGCCCCCCGCCGGAAGCGGGGGCTCTCGACAGGCGCGATCACGATGCTGCTGTTCGCAGTCCCGTCGTTGGTCCTGCTGCTGCTGATCAACCTGTATCCACTGGTCTACGCGGCGTGGCAGTCGCTGCGCGACGGCGTCCTGCCGGCGGCCGGCGAGTTCGTCGGCATCAAGAACTACCTCGACGTGCTCGCGTCGCCGGAGTTCTGGAGCCGGGCCCGCTTCACCGTCGTCTTCACGATCGTGGGCGTCTTCGGGTCCTGGGCCGTCGGGCTGGCGTTCGCACTGATGCTGCGGACGAAGATCCCCGGCAACACCGTGTTCAAGGTGCTGCTCCTGCTGCCGTGGATCGTGCCGGTGGTCGTCTCGGCGACGGCGTGGAACTTCCTCGTCGCGACGCCGCAGAGCCCGCTGCCGATCCTCGCGGAGTCGCTCGGTCTCGGGAACGTCCTGTTCCTGGCCGATCCGGTGCTCGCGCAGGTCACGGTCTGCGTGTTCAAGGTCTGGATCAGCTTCCCGTTCATGATGATGATGACGTCGGCCGCGCTCGCGAGCGTGGACGTGAACGTCTACGAGGCCGCGAAGATGGACGGCGCGGGCCGGGTGCAGACCTTCACCGGCGTCACGCTCCCGATCATCGCGCGGTCGACCTACATCAGCTGGATCCTGATGACGATCTTCTGCGTCAACGACTTCCCGACGATCTTCCTGCTCACGCAGGGCGGTCCGCAGAACTCGACCGAATCGCTCGTGGTGTACGCGTACCTGCGGGTCTTCCAGGAGTACGCCACCGGCCCCGGCGTCGCGATCGCGTTCATCATGACCTTCGTGCTCGTGGTGATCTCCGTCATCCTGTACCGCCAGATCACGAAGGTGAACGTCGAATGAGCCAGGCAGTAGCGGCCAGTGGAGCCCCCCTCACCATCGGAGCGACGCGTCGGCGCCGCGCCGACCTGTCGACCGGAGAGCGCGGCCAGTGGGCGCGCTTCGCCGTGATGCTGGTGGTCACGCTCATCGTGATCGTGCCGATCATCACGGTGTTCGTCCTCTCGATCTCACCCGGCCTCGGCAGCACCAAGACCGGCCTGACGATCGAGAACTTCCAGCAGGTGTTCGCCAGCACCGGCGTGCTGACCTGGCTCGGCAACAGCGTCACCGTGACCCTCATCACCGTGGTCGTCTCGGTGGCGGTCGCCGCGCCGGCCGGGTACGTGCTGTCCCGCGTGCGGAACAAGCTCGTGGCCTCGTACTCGCTGGTGCTGTTCGTCATCCAGTCGCTGCCGGTCGTGACGGCGATCATCCCGCTGTTCATCCTGTTCGTGAACCTCGGGCTGGTCGACAACCTGTGGGGCATCGCGATCATCTACATCGGATCGACCCTGTCGGTCGCGACCTGGATGATGGCGGCGTACTTCGACTCCATCCCGATCTCCCTCGAAGAGGCCGCGTGGATGGACGGCGCGAGCGTCTTCGGCGGGTTCACGCGCATCGTGCTGCGGAACTCGCTGCCCGGCGTGCTGTCGACCGCGATCTTCTCGTTCCTGCTCGCCTGGAACGACTACCTGATCGCGCTCGTGTTCCTGCAGACGGACACCCGGTACACGCTGCAGATCGGCCTGCAGACGTTCTTCCAGCAGAACGCGGCCAACTGGGGCAACGTCATGGCGGTCGCCGTCGTGATGATGGTGCCCCCGGTGATCCTGTTCGCCTTCCTGAACAAGTACTTCAGCGTCGGCGGCATCGGCGGCTCGCTCGCGGGTCGCTAGCCGCCGCACGCCGTGCATCCAGCCCTCACCGCGGCCGTCGACCGGGTCATCCCCCCGGTCGACGGCCGCGGTGGCGGTTGGCAGGGCGGCGTGCAGCAGTACCTCGAGACCGCCGGCGGCGACCTCGACTGGGCGCAGGGCCCGCTCGATCGCCTGGCGGATCGACTGGGCCTCGGCTTCCCCGCGCTGACACCCGCCGAGCAGGACGCCGCGCTCCTCCGGCTCTCCGACGATCCGGCTGCGGCCGACGGGATCGCCGCGCTCGTCCGGGTGAGCTTCGAGG
>NZ_CAXTHO010000022.1:0-29159 GCF_964244015.1 uncultured Amnibacterium sp.
TCGCCGCGCCGCCACCGATCACGGTCGCCGCAGCGGCACCTGCGCCGGCGACACCGAGCATCGCGAACAGCTTGCGACGATCGACGTCGGTCGTCGCAGAACGCTTGACCGCCGCGGCGATGAAGTTCTTCTCGTACACGTGATTCTCCTGACGGGGGGATCGCAGACGGATCGTGCGTGATGGCGACGTCGTCGGCACGAACGTCTGGCTCGTGCTGGCGGGAACGCTATGCGTCACCATCGATCCGTCGAGCAACCGCCACGCGTCCGATCGGGTCGCGTCCACCCCCAGTTCAGGGGTCATCCCGGGTGCCTGACCGGAAGGTGAACACCGTCTTCACGTCCATCGACGCGCTTGCGTCGATGGACCGGTCCGAACATGCTGGGCCGATGAGTTCGACCCCGCTTACCGCGAGACAGTCCCTGCTGCGCGAGATCGAGGCGGCGCTCGATGAGCACGCCTCCGGCGAGGACCTGGTCGAGCTGGTGATCCGCAGCGGCTGGCAGCCGCGACCGGTGCCCGACCCGGACTCGGAGTACCTGGAGGGGGTGCTCGAGAACGGGAAGCGGGTGCCGATCGAGATCCGGCACGCCCGCTACAGCCGGGTCAGCTGACCGGGCCGCTGCGCTCCGATCGGGATCGGTGGGGCAGAGGCCCGCGTCGAACGGCGTCGTCGCTCCCCGCTCGCCCACGCGCTGTGACCCGGCGGATCGCTCCCGCCTGAGCCGGCTGAGGAGGCCGGCCGGCTTGGGAGGATGGGCGTATGCCGGGTAGCGACGACGACCTCCTGTCGATCGCCGAGGCGCTCTACGCCGGGCAGCCGGCAGCGTTCGTCGCGGATCGGGCAGCGCGGGCGAAGCAGGCGCGCGCGGGCGGCGACCGGGATCTCGCGGCGCGGATCACGGCGCTCCCGAAACCCTCCGCCGCAGCGTCTCTCGTGAACCGGCTCGTGGCCGGCGGCGGCGGCCTCGACCGGGTGCTCGAGCTGGGCGCCGAGCTGCGCACCGCCCAGGAGGAGGGCGACCGCGACCGCCTGCGGGCGCTCGGCGCCCAGCGGCGGGAACTGCTCGCCGAGGTGACGCGCAGCGCGGCCGAGCAGGCGGAGGAGTCCGGGCGGAAGCCGAGCGCCGCCGTGCTGGAGGACGTGCGGCAGACGCTGCAGGCGGTGCTGATCGACGACGGCGCGGCGGACGCGGTCCGAACGGGGCGGCTCGTGCACGCGCTGACCGCCGACGGCCTCGACCCCGCCGACCTGACGGACGCGATCGGCGGCCCCGGCGCGATCAGGTCACCACGGCCGAGGCCGACGACGCGACAGCAGGACGACGCCGACGACCGCAGGCGGGAGGAAGCGGAGGCGGCGCGCGCCCGAGCCGAGTCCGCCCGCCGCGAGGCGGACGACGCGGCGGATCGCACCCGCGACGCGGAGCAGGAGGTGCAGCAGCGCGACGCGGCGGTGCAGGACCTCACCACGCGGCTCGCCGAGCTGCAGGAGCACCTCGAGGCGGCGCAGACCACGCTCACGGAAGCGACGCGCGCAGCGAACGCAGCGCGCACGGCGGAGGCGGAGCTGCGGACGGCAGCGGACGAAGCCGAGGCGCTCAGCGGAGGGGTCTGAGCAACCGACCATCGACGGTTCTCCCCGAGTTCACATCCGGCTCGTATGGTCCCCCGGGTGACCCTCGCACGGAAGTCAGCCGGTCGTCTGTTCTCGGTCCTGGTCGCCGGTGCGCTCGTCGTCGGCACGCCCGTGGCGGGACACGCCGCCTCCCCGTATCCGAGCGATGGCACCGCGCCCGACCTCGTGCCCCTGCTGTCCGGCTACTCCGCGATCTGGAAGGCGGACGCGGGCAACACCCTCCACGGCACGGTGCTGAACGCGACGACCCTGCAGCGCGACGACGCGCTGGCCGTGTGGATCAACCGCCACGCCACGGCGGCCCAGCAGCTGCTCGCGCTGCAGGACGCGCAGTACAACACCACGGGTGCGCAGTACGACCAGTCGATCACCGTCTCCACGGGACTCGGCTCGAAGCTCGGTCCGCTGTATGTGCAGGGCAGCGAGACCGGAGCGCTGCCGCTCACGGTCGCGCTCGTGAACAGCGAGACCGGCACCTCGGGCGCGTACGTCGGCACGACCGCCGCGAAGGCGTACTTCAGCCACCCGCGGCCCTACCTGCCGACCGACCCCGGCTCCGCACCGAAAGCCGGGGACGACCCGGTGGCATGCGCGCCGGCCAGGGTCAACGCCTCGTCGCAGGCTGCGATCCGGACGGGGCAGCCCTGGGCGGATGCGAAGGGGAACCTGCTGATCGAGCGGGTCGCTCCGGTGACCGACACGACGCACCGGTTCTCGGCGAACGACGTGCTGCTCGACGCCGGCTACGGCACCGCCGGCCTCTGCACCGGCGGCTCGTTCCCGAGCGGCCACGCCACGACGGCCTACCAGGCGGGCATCACACTCGCGACGCTGCTGCCGGAGCTCGCACCGGAGCTGCTCACCCGCGCCTCCGAGGCCGCCAACGACCGCATCGTGCTCGGCGTGCACTACCCGCTCGACGTCATCGGCGGTCGCATCGACGGCGAGGCGGCGATCGCGGAACGCTGGTCCGACGCGAAGTACCGCACGGAGGTGCTGCTGCCAGCCCGCCACGAGCTGGTGAAGTACCTGCAGAAGGCGACGGGGCACTCGCTGGCCTACGCCATTGCGCATGAGAAGGCCTACGCCTCGAACCCCTACGCGGGCAAGAAGGTGCCGGGCGGCACCGCGCAGGTCGTCGTGAACCGGAAGACGGCGGTGAAGGTCTACACGGAGCGCCTCACCTACGGCTTCGCGGCAATCGGCGCGAAGCATCTGGCGCCGTCGGTCCCGGCCGGAGCCCAGAACCTGCTGCGCACCGTCTTCCCGACCCTGACCGCGAAGCAGCGCACCAGCGTGCTCGCGCAGACCGAGATCGCCTCCGGCTTCCCGCTGGACGGCAGCCGTACGGCCGACGGCTCCTGGCAGCGGCTGAACCTCGCCGCGGCGACGAGCGCGACCGTGCTCCTCGGCACGCACGGCTCGGTGCGGGTCGTCTCGGTCGGCGGCAGGGCGCACGTGATCACGCACCGCCACCACTGACCGGTCGTGTTCACGGATCCGGGGATCCGGCGCGGAACGCCCGGATCCCCGGATCCGTGAACACGTCCCTCACCCTGCGGCGGCTCTGGAGGCGCGGACCAGCGTGTCGAGCGCGGCCCGCGCCTCGTCGAGGAACGCCGGGGAGAGTCCCAGCTGCTCGGCGATCCGGATCGGGACCTGCTCCGCCTCGCTCCGGAGCGCGCTGCCCGTCGCCGTCAGCTCGACCTGCAGCTCCCGCTCGTCCGCGGGGTTGCGGCCGCGCTCGAGGTAGCCGATCGCCGCCAGCCGCTTCAGCAGCGGCGTCAGCGTGGGGGGCTCGAGCAGGAGCGTGTCCGCGATGTCCCGCAGCGACCTCGGGCTGCGCTCCCACAGCGCGAGCATCACCAGGTACTGCGGATGCGTGAGCCCGAGGGGCTCGAGGACGGGCCGGTAGAGCTTGATCACGCTGCGGCTCGCGGTGGCGAGCGCGAAGCACACCTGCCGTTCCAGTGCGAGCGGATCCTCGACCACGGCGCCTCCATTCGTGTACGAAGGATTAGACTACTTGCTATGGACCTGCGGAAGATCGCAAGACGGCTGGACCGGGGCCTGTTCCCCGTCATGGGGCCGGCGCAGATCGGAGCGGGCCACCCCGAGCAGCCGTACGTCCGGCCCGTCGACGCCACCTGCCCGATCTGCCGCGCACCGATGACGGCGCACGTCGTCGAGCGCAGCGCCGATCCGGCGCGCGCCACCAGGCTGATCTGCCCGGCCACGCCCTGACACCTCGCGGCGAGCGCGGTCTGCAGCAGCGTCATGCAGATGACGAGCAGAAACCGCTCCCCGCCCTGGCATGCTGGTCGTCATGCCGAGCAGCGTGCCGCCGAGCACCGGCCGGGCGCTCATCGCGGGCCGGTACGAGCTCGACGAGCCGATCGGTCGCGGCGGGCGCGCCATCGTCTACGAGGCGATCGACCCGCTCCTCCAGCGCGACGTCGCGGTCAAGATCTTCCATGCCGACTCGTCGAAGGCGAGCGAGATGCGCCTGCAGGAGGCGGAGGCCCGCCTGATCGCCGGGATGAACCACTACGCCCTCACCACGCTGTTCGACGCCGGCGTCGACGCGACCGAGGCGTCGCGACCGCAGATCTACCTGGTGATGGAGCGGATCCCGGGCGTCGACCTGCGGCGGCGCATCCAGCGCTCTGGGCCGCTCACGCCCGCACAGGTCGCGTTCCTCGGCTTCGATCTGGCGGAGGGCCTCCAGTACGTGCACGAGCACGGCTTCCTGCATCGGGACATCAAGCCGGCGAACATCCTGCTGGCCGACCGCGGCATCGACACCCGGGTCCGGGGCAAGCTCGCCGACTTCGGGATCTCCAGCATGATCGACGGCCTCCCCGACAGCAGCAGCGGCACCGGTACCGGTACCGCCGCCTACCTGAGCCCCGAGCAGGTCGACGAGCAGGAACCGACGGTCGCGTCCGACGTCTACTCGCTCGGCCTCGTCCTGCTCGAGGCGCTGACCGGCACGACAGCGTTCCCGGGCACGGCGCTGGACTCGGCGCTCGCCCGGCTCGAGCGCGATCCGGTCATCCCGGCCGACGTGCCCGAGCGGCTCGCGGTCGTGCTGCGCGGGATGACGGCCCTGCTGCCGGAGGAGCGCCCGAGTCTCACGGCCGTCGCGCTCGCGTTCCAGAACGCCACGCTGCAGGACCTCATCGAGGCAGGGCGGCTCGACCCGGCGCTGCTCCTCTCCCAGGAGGACGAGCGCGTCGCGACCGTGCGGCGCTACAACATCCTGGACACCCCGCCCGACGACGCGTTCGATCGCATCACCCGCCTGGCGTGCCGGCTGGTCGACGTCCCGGTCGCGCTGGTCGGCATCGTCGATGCCGACCGCGAATGGTTCAAGTCGAGGCACGGCATCGACGTCTCCGAGATCGACCGCGACGTCGCGCTCTGCGCGACGACCATCGCGACCGGGGTGCCGTACCTCGTCGAGGACGTGCAGCTCGAGCCGGGGTTCGCGCGCAACCCGATCGTGCAGGGGGACCCGTCGCTGCGCGCGTTCCTCTCGGTCCCCCTCCGCACGGGCAGCGGGCATGCGATCGGCACGCTGTGCGTGTTCGACCGTCGTGTGCGCACGTTCACCGCGGAGGAGATCGACGATCTCGAGCAGCTCGCGGCGATGGCCGTGCGCGAGCTCGACCTCCGCCTCGCGAGCAGGAGGGCCGTGTTCGAGCGCTGAGCACCGGTCCGCCGCGGGCGGAACACTGGAGCGATGCGCCACACCCCGCACTACCTGATGACCGATCCGGCCGAGGTCGCCCGACTGATCCGGGGCAACCCGTGGGCGACCTACGTCTCCTCGGCCGCCGGCGGACTGGTCGCGTCGCACTACCCGACCCTGCTCGACGAGGCCGCCGACGAGCTGACGATCCTCAGCCACTTCGGCCGGCCCGACGAGCAGCTGCACGAGCTCGGACAGCACGAGGTGCTCGTCGTCGTGCAGGGGCCGCACGACTACGTCTCGTCGAGCTGGTACGCGGAAGGCGACGACATCCCGACGTGGAACCACGTGACCGCGCACCTGTACGGCGTGCCCGAGATCCTGAGCGCGGAGGAGAACTACGAGGTCCTCAGCCGGCTCACCGATCACTTCGAGAGCGGGTTCGAGCACGGCAGGTCGCTGTCGCTGGACGAGCAGCGGTCCCGCCGGGTCGCGACGGGCACCGTCGGGCTGCGCATGCGCGTCACCCGGTTCGATGCGCGCGCGAAGCTGAGCCAGAACAAGACACCGGAGGTCGCCGACCGGATCATGCACGAGCTCGACGGGCGCAACCCGGGCCTCGCCGCCGAGATGCGTCGCGTGCGCGGGGAGGACGCCGCCGCCTCCTAGCCGGGTGCTCCGCGGCGCCTCCGGGCTCGCGTGCGGATTCGGATGTCAGGATGCACGCTCACTCGAGGAGCGTGGACGTGTCCGAAGCCGCAGGCGCGACGTTCCGACGCGGGATCGCGGTGGCCCGCATCCACCGCAGCGGCATCGACGCGCAGCGGGTCCTGCTGGTCGGCGACCGAGCGTTCCTCGAGCCGCCGGCCATGACCGGGCCGCGGTTCGCCGACCTGCTGGCCGACCGGGTCAGCGACCGGACCCGCAGAGGGCTCGACCTGGACGTGGTCTCGGATCTCGCGCCGGCGCTGCAGGCCGTCGCCGGTGCCACCGCCGCCTGGCGTCTCTGGCGCTACGAGGCGGTCGTCGTGCTCCTGCCGGAGCTGTCGGCGCGGGAGAGCGGTTCCTGGCGGTCCGCCCGGATGGGCAGGCTGGCGCGCACGGTGATCCCGGCGCTCGCGGAGGCAAGCCGCGTCCTCGTCGTGCGGCTGCGCGTCGGCGACGACCTCGGCTCAGCCCCGGCCGCCATGCCGTGGGACGAGGGGTCGGTGATGTCCACCATCGGCGTCGAGCTGGGCGCGGACGGCCTCCTCCCGCCCGGTCCGCTGCACGCCGACACCATCGCCGATCAGGTGACCGCCATGCTCCGCGCCTCCAGCGACGCCGCCGTGGTGGGCAGCGGTGGTACGGCCAGCGAGCGGCGCGCGCAGCCCGAGCCCGAGGCGGACCGCCAACGCGCGGTGGACAGGACCACCGAGACGGTCGGCGGGCTGACCCCCCATCTCGAGCGGGTCGTGCTGATGGCACGTAATACCTTCGACGTGCCGTTCGCGCAGGTGAACCTGCTCGATCACGGGCACGTCCGAACGCTCGCATACGTCGGCACACCCGGCAACGCCGCGAATCAGCCCATCTGCTCGATCACCGTGCGGGGGTCGGGCCCGACGATCATCGCCGACACGTGGGAGGACCACCGGCTCGACACGAACCCGCACGTCCACGGTGGCGACCACCCCGTGCGCTTCTACGCCGCGCACCCCATCGAATCGCTCGACGGCTACCGGGTCGGGACCCTGTGCGTCTTCGACCTGAAGCCGCACGACCCGGACGACATCGACCCCTCCGTGCTGCGCGACCTCGCGCTGCTGGCGGAGGCGGAGATCAGCGCCCTGCCGCTCGTCTGACGGACCCGGGCAGACGCCCCGGGCCGTGGTCCGGTCGTGAGGGGCGCGTCGCCGTTCCGCAGTTCTCGAGCGACACCCCGGCAGCAGCGCGTCGTCGAAGTCCTGCGGAACGGCGGAACGATCGGTCAGGCGCCCTTCGCGGCGCCCGCGACGTCGTCCTTCGCGTCGGCGGCGGTGCCGCGCACATCGGATGCGGCGGACTGCCCCTCCTGCTTGACGGTGCCCGCGGCGTCCTGGGCGACGTCCTTCAGGTGGGCGGCCGCGTCCTGCGCCGGCTCCTTCAGGTTCTGCGCGACGTCCTTCGCCGCATCCTTGGCCGCACCGACCAGCGGAGCCGCCTTGTCCTTCGCGGTCGAGGCGAGGTCCTTCTCGGCCGACGCGGTCGGGATCAACGACGACAGCAGCCAGCCGGCGCCGAAGGCGATCAGGCCGACGACCATCGGGTGACCCTTCGCGGCCTCGACCGCGGAGGTGCCGGCACCGGCGCCGGAGGTCGGCAGGACGTCGGACGCGTGCTGCGCGGCGCCCATCACGGACTCCCGAGCGGACCGGAGGCGACCCGTGACCTTCTCCTTCTGACGCTCGGCGATGGCGCTCGGGTCGACCTTCTCGGCCAGCGCGTCGACGTCGCCGCCGAGCCGGCTGCGGGTCTGCTCGATGTTCGCGCGGATGGTGTCGGGGTCGCTCACTGGGTGCCTCCGGGCTTCAGGGTGTCGGGGATCTTCTTCAGGGAGTCGACCGTGCGCGGTGCTCCCCTGACGGACTTGAGGTTGGCGCGGCCGCGGACGAACAGGACCGCGCCGACGATGGCGTAGACGACGGTGACGACCAGGCCCGACCAGGCGTTGCCGATCAGGTACCCGAGCGCCCACCAGACGGTGATGGACAGGAACAGGAGTGCGAAGAGTGCGGCGACGGCGGCGCCGCCGAACATGCCGGCACCCTTGCCCGCCTGCTTGGCGGATTCGGTCAGCTCCGCCTTCGCGAGTTCGACCTCCTGGCGGAACAGCGTGGAGAGGTCGCTGGTGATGCCGCTGAGCAGGTCGCCGAGCGCGCCAGGGGACGCCTGGTCGTCGGGGAGGGGGCGGCTCATCGGAGATCGCCGGCTGACGGGCCCTCGGCGTCGTCCTTCGCCTCGGCGACGAGCGCCTTGGTGAGTCGGGCCGCCACGATGCCGGTGACGGCGGCGAGGCCGATGAACAGGCCCGGCCGACGCGCGGCGAAGGTCTTCACCTCGTCGAGGACGTCTTCGGGGCTGCGGTGCTCGAGCCACTCGGCGACCCCGCGGGCTCGTGTCTCGAGCGACTGGACCAGCTCGGAGGCGAGCCCCCTGTCGGCCTGGCCGCCCATGCTGCCGAGGTCGTCGGCGAACGCGTGCAGGGTGCTCGCGGCCTTGTCCTGCTGGGTGCCGGCCTGCTCGGAGAGCTGCGACGTGGCCTGGCCGTAGAGGTCCCTGGCCTGGCCCAAGGCGTCCTTGGCGACGCGGGACGCCTGCTCCTTGCCCGTGGCCGCGACCTTCGCGCCGGCGTCCTCTGCCGTGTCCTTGACGTCGGCGGCTGCGTCCTTCGCGGCTCCGGAGGTCTGCTCGGCGCGATCCTTCGCCTGCGACGCGGCGCTGTCGGAGGCCCCGTCGGTGGTGTCGTCGTCGATGTCGTCGTCGGCGAACGGGGTGCCGGGCGCTGGCACGCGCAGCTGACCGTAGGTCGGTTCGGCGATCGTCTCGTCGTACAGCGGCGTCGTGGCCGACGCGCCGTTCTCGGGCGGCGTGATGCTCATGAGGTTCCTCTCGTCGGTCGTGGTTCGATCGAGCGGGAGATACCGCATCACGCGGAACCTCGGAGAAGTTGGGGCTGGACAACCGGTCCGAACAGGCGTATCGCGCGGGCGTTGGGGCCGGTCTGGGCGTCCGGCCGGAACCCACCTCAAATCGCCCGCACGTGCTCCGAGAACTCGCTGCGAAGGGTCAGCAGTCCCTCTCGAGTGCCGCCTTCGCCTCGTGGAGGGAGGGGAAGCGGCCGCGGAGCTCGGCCGTCGGGCCGATCGCCGTGTACCCGGCGCGACGGTCATAGACGGTCATGCCCGCGTACTCGCCGTCGCCGGTCGCGACCCAGAGGTGGCGCTCGGGCGAGCGCCAGACGAGCGGGGTGCGTCGAGGACGCGTGGTGCGGGCGCGCCGACGGCGCGTGGAGGTGAGGTGCAGCATTGGGAAGTTCCGATCCGAGCCGCCCTGCGGATCACGTCCGCGGGCGAGAGCCTCAAGCGGGGCGTCCAGGTCGGACGGCACCATCGCGAGGCGGCTGCGCTCAGGATACGGCACGACATGCGCTCGGTGGTGTGCACGGATCCGGGGATCCGGGGCGCCGCGCTGCCGGATCCCCGGATCCGTGCACACCACCCTCACGCGGTGACGGTGAAGGTCGTACCGAGGGTCGCGGTCGAGTCGGTGCCGACCCAGACGTCGAAGACCGACGGGTCGAGCACGAAGTCGCGGACGGCCGCGTTCCAGTAGCGCCGCTCGCGCGGGCCGACGGGGAACGACAGCCGCCGCTCCTGGCCGGCCGGGATCGTGACGCGCTCGAAGCCCTTCAGCTCGCGGACCGGCCGGGAGGCGGTGCCCGAACGCTGGTGGAGGTACACCTGCACGACCTCGTCGCCGTCACGCGCCGATTCGTTCCGCACGGTCACGGAGACCGTCACGACCCCCTCCGGCCCGACGGTGTCCGTGTCGGTTCCGAGGTCCGAGTACGCGAACCGCGCGTAGCCGAGGCCGTGGCCGAACGGGAACAGGGGCGTGCTGGCCTCGTCCCAGTAGCGGCGGTGCTGGTTCTCCGGCTCGTGCGAGGTCAGGTGCGAGTAGACGATCGGCACCTGGCCGACCGACCGCGGCCAGGTGAACGGCAGCTTCCCACCGGGCGCGGCGTCGCCGAACAGCAGATCGGCGACGGCCGCGCCGCCCTGCGAGCCCGGGTACCAGACGTCGAGGATCGCCGGCACGTGCTCGGCGGCCCAACGCAGGTCGAGCGGCCGGCCGTTCATCACGACCAGCACCGTCGGGGTACCGGTCGCGACGACCGCCTGCAGCAGGTCGAGCTGGCGCCCGGGCAGCTCGAGGGACGACCGCGAGGCCCCCTCCCCGATCATGTTCTGCCACTCCCCCAGCACGACGACGGCGACGTCGGCGTCGGTCGCGACCTGCACGGCGCGGGCGAACTCGGCGTCGGCGTCGAACCCCTCCGGATCCTCGGGCGCGTTGCGGCCGAAGACGTCGAACATGGAGGGGAAGGTGCGCTGCACGACCGGGATGCCACGCACCGCCTCCACCCGCACGGCGTCGCCGACGCGCGCACGGATGCCGTCCACGACCGTGACCGTCTCCGCGAGGTCGTAGTCGAACACCCAGGGCCCGATGGTGTCCCGCGGCGAATCCGCGAGCGGGCCCAGCACGGCGATCGAGCCGAGCGCACCGGCGTCGAGCGGCAGGAGGTCGCCCTCGTTGCGCAGCAGCACGGCCGACCGGCGGGCGGCCTCTCGGGCGACTTCGCGATGGGCGGGATCGGCGAGCACGGTCGCCGCGCGCGCCTCGTCGACGTACGGGTCGTCGAACAGGCCGAGCCGCAGCTTCACCTCGAGGATGCGGCGGACCGCCGTGTCGAGCTCGGCCTGGTCGACCTCGCCGGCCGCGAGCGCGGCCGGCAGGTGGTCGTACGCCGGATCGGCGATCGCCATCTCCATGTCCAGACCGGCATGCAGTGCGCGGGCGGCTGCGACCTGCAGGTCGCGCGCGAATCCGTGGGTGGTCAGGTTGCGGGCCGCGTTGGCGTCGCTCACGGTGAAGCCCTGGAAGCCGAGCGCGTCCCGCAGCACGTCGGCGATCAGCCACCGGTTCCCCGTGGCGGGGATCCCGTTCACGGCCATGTAGGCGGTCATCACGGTGCCGGCGCCCGCCTCGATCGCCGCCGCGAAGGGCGGCAGCACCACGTTCCAGAGGTCCGCGTCGGCGAGGGAGACCTCGTCGTAGTCGCGGCCGCCGAGTCCGTAGCCGTAGCCCGCGAAGTGCTTCGGACCGGCGACGATGTGGTCGACCGCGCCGAGGTGCTCGCCCTGGAACCCGCGGACCTGCGCGGCCGCCACGACCGAGCCGAGGTACGGGTCCTCGCCGGCCCCCTCCACGATCCGTCCCCAGCGCGGATCCCGCGCGATGTCGACCATGGGCGCGAACGCCCAGTGGATGCCGGCGGCGCGCGCCTCCTTCGCCGCGACGGCCTGCCCCGCCTCGATCACCTCGGGATCCCACGACGCCGCCATCGCGATCGGGACGGGCATGACCGTGCGCAAGCCGTGGATGACGTCGAAGCCGAACAGCGCGGGGATGCCGAGGCGGTTGCCCTCGACGGTCGCGCGCTGCAGCCGGTTGATCTCCGCGGGATCCGTCACGAACAGCAGGGATCCGACGCGGCCCCTGGCCAGCGCGGCCTCGACGGCGCGCGGTTGGGCCGCGACATCGGGCCCGAGCGCCGGGTCGTCGGCGGCCTCCGGCGGCACGCCGAAGAAGAAGTACTGGGTCAGCTGCCCGGCCTTCTCCTCCGGCGTCATCTCCGCGAGGAGGCGGTCGATCCGGTCGGTGGTCGCGGCGTCGTCGCCCTGCGTCATGTGATGCTCCGTTCGTGGGTGGAGGGGGTGCGGGGCGTCGCCAGCGCACCCGAGGCGAGGAACGCCGCGAGCATGAAGACGACGAGGAGCCAGAAGGACTGCAGCAGGCCGACGCCCTCGGCGATCAGACCGATCGCGGGCGGACCGGCGAGGTTCGCGAGGTAGCCGATGGACGCGACGACGCTGACCCGGGCCGCCGCGTTCGGGCCTCCCGCCTCCGCCGCCGCGGACATGCCGAGCGGGAAGCCCATCGAGACGCCGACGGACCACAGCAGCACCCCGAGCAGCACGAGGACGGGGCTGCCGCCGAGGATGAACAGCACCAGGCCCGCGACGCCGACCGCGGTCGTCACGCGCACGGCCGCGACCCGGCCGATGCGATCGACGACCGGTCCGGCCAGGATCCTGGTCGTGGCCTCCCCGGCCGCGAACGCGGTGAAGAACAGCGCGGCGATCGCCGCGGGCTGCCCGTGGTCCCGCTGCACCCCGAGCGTGAGCCAGTTGCCCGCCGAGCCCTCGCCCAGCTCGACACCGAGCATCACGACGCCGATCAGCAGCAGGCGGACGTCGAGCCAGCCGCGCAACCACGCGCGCACCGCCTCCGCCGGACGCGTCGGCGCGCTCGCCTCCTCCGCCGGCGCGTGGTCGGGGAGCGCACGGTGGATGAGCCCGGCGGCGAGGAGGATCAGCACCGCCTCGCCGAGGAACTGCGGGGCGGGCGCGATGCCGAGGGCCGCGCAGGCGGCACCGATGCCGGAGCCGACCGCGACGCCGATCGACCACGCCGCGTGCATGAACGGCAGCAGCGTGCGGCCGGCGGCGCGCTCGACGGCGGTGCCCTCCACGTTCAGCAGCACGTCGGCCGCCGCGATGCCGTAGCCGACGATCGCGAATGCGACGGCCAGCAGCGGGATCGCGCCGACCGCGATGCCGAGCCCGAGCACGGCCAGCGCGACCGCGACGACGACGAGCGCGACCGCGATGCCGCGGCGGTTGCCGAAGCGGTGCGCGATCGGGGTCGAGGTGAGCAGACCGCCGACCGAGCCGATCGTGATGAAGGCCAGGACGGTGCCGATCGTGCCCGTCGTCACGTGCAGCTCCGCGGTGATGGCCGGCAGGCGCGTGCCCCACGACGAGACGGTGAGCCCACCGATCCCGAACCCGGCGATCAGGGCGTTCCGCCATCGGCCGAGCAGCCGCTGGTCGAGCGCGAGCGCATCCGTCATGCCGTGCACCTCCCCCGCGTACCGACGTCGGCACGCGCGCGCCGGAGGGTCGAGACGCCTCGTCGAGTCAGAACCCGCCACCGGAAGGCTCTGCGGACCACGCTAGGCGACCCGGGTCGTGGTCCTCGTCCCAAGGATCGCTCCCCTGCCGCGCCCACGCTGCCGGACCGGCGGAGGTCAGCGCTGCGACAGCGGAGAGATCACCAGCTCGTCGATCCGGACGTGCGGAGGCGCGTCGAGCACGTGGAGGACGCTCCGCGCGACGTCCGCCGGGCTGAGCATCACGGCTCGCGCGGCGTCGTCGGGGACCACCGGGCGCAGCTGCAGGAACTCGGTGTCGACATCACCGGGGCACAGGTGGGTCGCGCGGACCCCGTGCTCCGCCTCCTGTGCGTTGAGGGTGCGGCAGACGGAGGCGAGCGCGGATTTGCTCGCGCTGTACGCGACGCCGGCACCCGGGGAGAACGACCAGGCCGAGTACGAGGAGACGACCACGACGGTGCCACCGCGCTCGCGGAGTGCCGGCAGGGCCGCGTCGACGACCCGGACGGTGCCCAGCAGGTTCGTCGCGACCACGTCCTCGAAGCCCGAAGCCGTCTGATCGGCCCAGCGCCGCTGCGGACTGTTCAGCCCGGCGGCGGCGACGACCTCGTCGACGGGTCCGAGCATGCTGCGGATGGCCGATGCCGTCGCCGGTGCCCAGTCGGCATCCGTGGCGTCGCCTGCGATCACCTCCGCACGCCCGCCTCCTGCGGCGATCTCGGCCGCGACCGCCTCGAGCCGATCGACCCTCCTGCCGCTCAGCACGACCGTGCGATTCCGAGCGGCCGCCGCGAGCGCGGTCGCCCTGCCGATGCCGCTGCCGGCACCGATCACCCAGAGCACACGGCTCCCCTGCTCGCTCACCATGTGCGAACGGTAGAACGGTGGGGTCGAGGAGGCGCTGATGGAGCTGGATCTTGAGGGCCGGGTGGCCGTGGTCACCGGCGGCGGACGGGGCATCGGCCGCGGCATCGCGGACCGGCTGGTCGCCGAGCGCGCACGGGTCGCGGTGCTCGACCTCGCCTTCCCCGACGGGGTGCCGGACGACCGGGTCGCGGTGCGCTGCGACGTCACGGACCCGGAGTCGGTCGGTTCGGCCGTGGCGGAGGTGACGCGGCGGTTCGGGACGGTCGACGTGCTCGTCAACAACGCGGGCATCAACGTCGAGGGGCAAGTCGCCGACCTCGATCCGGCGCGGTTCAGGGCGGCGATGGATGTCAACGTCGGCGGGGTGTTCCTCGTGTCGCAGGCCGTGATCCCGGCGATGCGGCGGGCGGGCGGCGGGCGCATCATCAACGCGGCGTCGTTCGCGGCGATCGTGCCGAGCGTCGGCAGCGCCGCGTATGCGGCGTCGAAGGCGGCCGTCGTGCAGCTGACCCGCGTGCTGGCGAGCGAGCTCGGGCCGTGGGGGATCACGGTGAACGCGTACGCGCCGGGCATGGTGCCGACCGCGATGAACGGCTTCGCGGAGATGGAGACCGCCGATCAGGACCGGCTGCTCGACACGCTCTCGCTGCGGCGCTGGGAGACGCCGGACGACATCGCCGACCTGATCGTCTTCCTCGCCAGCGATGCCGCCGGCTACATCACGGGCGCGCTGATCGACGTGAGCGGAGGCAAGCTCGCCACGCAGATCCCCGCGAAGGCCTACGAGGCCGCCGCGCGGATCACCGGCCCGGAGGCGGTCGCAGGGAGCAGGCCGCCGAGGAAGCGGGCGACGAGCCGCGCAGCAGGCACCGGCGCGGCCGCCTCGACCGCCGCGTTGTAGTTCGTGTTCGTGTTCACGTCGTACGTGACGCGTCGGCCGTCCACGGTCTCGAGGAACTCGATCCCGGCGATCTCGATCCCATGCCGCTGCAGGAATATCTCGTAGTCGGCGATCAGCGGGTCGTCGGCGAGCCCCTCCCGCAGCGCGAACGCGGGAATCTCGAGGCCGGTACGCGGGTCGATCACGCACGCGTCCGCCGGGCACAGCTCGAAGCTGCCGGTCGAGATGTCGACCCGGACCGCGTAGGCGAACCGGCCGCCGACGAACTCCGCGCGCGTGACGAACGGCTCCGCGGCGACGAGGTACTCCTGCAGCAGGGTGACGCCGTCGACCGGCTCCTCGAACAGCGGTGAGGCGACGTCTGCGTCGAACGCGGCGTGGTCGTCGAACCGCCGGACTCCGAGGCCCTTGCCGCCCTGGTTGTGCTTCGTGATGAACGGCGTCGGGAACGTGCGTGCCGCCTCCACGAGCCGCTCCCGCCCGAAGACGGCCGTCGTGCGCGGTACGGCGAAGCCGGCGGCGCGCAGCGCCGCGTGCTGCCGCACCTTGCTGACCTCGAGCTCGGCGACGGCCGTGCCGTTCACGACCCGCGCGCCCCACGCTTCCGCCCAGGAGAGCACCGAACGCGCCGTCTCCTTCGCGATGCCGTGCCCGCGGGTGTGGGCGGAGGCGCTGAGGCGCGACCACCAGACGCCGGGCGGCGGGGGCGCGTCGAGATCGATCACGCCCTCCGTGAGCGAGACCTCGTGGAGCGGCACACCCTCCGCCTCGAACGCCGCACGGAACGGCGGTAGCCAGTCGGGGTTCTCGGACAGGACGTGGACGACGGGCTCGCTCATCCGATCGGGTTCCCCCGCGCGTCGACGACCTGCCGCTCGCCGGCGCGGACGGGGATCGGCAGCCGGTTCTCCGCGGGCGGCAGCGGACAGTTCCACGCCGGGCTGAACGAGCACGGCAGTAGACCGGCCAGGTTGAAGTCGATCACCGCGGTCGCCGCACCTGCGGGGATCCGCACGGTGCGGCCGGAGCCGGAGGACTCCCCTCCGCTGGTCACGTCCGTGAAGTGCACGGACAGCTCGCCCGCGTCCGGCCCCTGCGTCGCCGCGAGGTGGTGCACGACGCCCTCGCGCTCGAATGCGACATCGGCGATCACCGGGACCGGGATCGGTCGGGGGTCGCGATGATGCGGGATCATGACGGTCCTGCCGTCGTCGACAGGAGTCACCACGGCCTCGACGATCCAGGAGCCGTCGACGTCGTACGCGGCGATGCCGGCGAACCCGCGCTCGACCGCCGCCTCGGGGTTCCAGACCTGGAGGGCGAACTGCGAGCGGTCGTAGCTGAACAGCACGCCCTCCGCGCCGCCGGGGAAGCGGGCGACGGCCGGGCCGTCCGCCTCGTGCGCGTGCAGCACCGCCGTGCCGTCGACGAGGCGACCGCCGAGGTGGATCCCCTCCTCCGCGCGCGCCTCGACCTGCAGGCCCGGGCGCCCCTCCGGCAGCGGCGCCCAGCGTCCCGGAGCGCCGTGGACCGTCGTCCCCGGTTCGGTGACGAAGTCGCCCCAGACGAAGGAGGCGGCGCCGCGCGGGCCGGTCGCGGCGATGTACCGCGCTTCCCGGATCCGCGCGACGGTCTGCTGCTCGGTGAGGACTGCGGTCATGGCGGAGACGATACGTCCGCTCCCGGAGCGCCGCGGCGACCGCGTCACGAGCCGTACAGGTCGCGGTAGCTCGGGATGCCGTGGGAGGTCGTCGCCGCGAGGATCGCGTGCACGATCGCCCTCGTCACCACGTCGGCGCCGGCGCTCAGCACCTGGTTGATGCCGTCCGCCTCCTCGTGGCCGGGGAGGAGGCCGCTCGCCGGCGTCGGCAGACCGGCACCTCCCGTCGAGAGCGCGAAGACCACGTCGCCGTCGCCGAGCGTGTGCACGGGGCGGATCGCGCGGGTCATCCCGTCGTGGCCGGTCGCCGCGAGGCGGCCGAGGCGGGACCGGTCGATGTCGGCGTCCGTGGCGACCACCACGAGCGTCGTGTTCAGCGGCCGCAGCGCCGGGCGCCTCGCCGACTCCTCGCCGAGCCGCAGGCGCGCTGCCGCGTGCCGCTCCGGGGTCGGCGGGCGGATCCCGAACTCGCCGAGCCCATCGGCACGGGCCAGCTCGGCGAACAGCCCCCATGGCACCCCGGTCCGTGGATGGATCGTGGTCCCGTCGGCGTTCACGACGACCAGCGCGGCCACGACCGCCCCGCCGGGCAGCACCGCGCTCGCGCTGCCGACCCCGCCCCGCATGTCGCCGGTGACCGCACCCGTCCCCGCGCCGATGCTGCCGAGCCCGACGGAGGAGGACGTGAACGCCGCCTCCGCCGCCTGCCGGCCGAGCGCGGGGCCCGGCCGGTTGCGGAACACGCCGCCGCGGCCGAGGTCGAAGATGCTCGCCGCAGGGACGACGGGCACGACCTCCTCCAGCGCGCGCCCGACGCGGAAGCCGAGCCCGCGCTCCTGCAGCGCTGCCAGCACCCCGCTCGCGGACTCGAGACCGTAGGCGCTGCCGCCGGAGAACGATACGGCGTGCACGCGGTCGACGACCCCGGTCGGATCGAGCGCCGCGGTCTCCCGGGTCGCCGCTCCCCCGCCGCGCACGTCGACGGCGCCGAGCGCCCCCTCCTCCGCGAGGACGACGGTGACGCCGGTCAGCCAGCCGTCGTCGGTGCGGGACGCGTGCCCGACGCGGATGCCCGGTACGTCCGCGATCGTGTTCGTCGGCCCGATGCCGATTCCGACCCGGCCGCCGAGGCGCCAGTCGAGCCCGCCGTCAGCGTTCGGGGCGGGCGAGTCCGAGGTGCTCACGCAGCGTCGTCCCTTCGTACTCGGTGCGGAACAGGCCGCGGCGGCGCAGCTCGGGGACGACGAGGTCGGTGAACGCGGTCAGCGTCGTCGGCAGCCAGGGGAACGAGACGGTGAAGCCGTCGGCCGCGCCCGCCGCGAACAGCTCCTCGATGTGGTCGGCGACGTCGGTGGGGCTGCCGATCACCGCACCGTCCCCCTCCGCCACCTGCCGGGCGAGGTCGCCGACGGTCAGGCCGTCGCGCTGCGCCTGCCGGTAGATCTCCTGCTGCGCGCCGCGGCTCGCGTTCGTCTCGGGCGGTGGAGGGAGGGGGCTGTCCAGCGGCAGATGCGACAGGTCGGTCCCCGTCCAGTACTCGACGTCGGCGAGCGCGACGCTCGGGTGCAGCAGGTCGCGGACCTCGGCGAAGCGGTCCTCCGCCTCCGCGCGGGTGGGTGCGACGACCGTCGCGAGCTCCGGCAGCACCAGCACCTCGGCGGGGTCGCGGCCGAACCCCTCCGCCTGCGCCCGGATCGCCGCGGCGTACGGCACGGCGTCCTCGAGCGGCAGCGCGCGGGTGAAGACGAGGTCCGCGATGCGCGCGGCGAGCGCCTGCCCGGCGCCGGAGGAGCCCGCCTGGGCGATGACGGGCCGACCCTGGACCGGTCGCCGGATGTTCAGCGGGCCGGCGACCCGGAAGAACTCGCCGTCGTGGTCGAGCCGGTGCAGCCGGTCGGGGTCGAAGTAGCGGCCGGTCGCCGTGTCGAGCAGCACCGCGTCGTCGTCGAAGGAGTCCCAGAGCCCGGCGACGACGTCGAAGAACTCCTCCGCCCGCCGGTACCGGTCGGCATGCGCGAGGTGCACGTCCGCGCCGAAGTTCCGCGCCTCCGCATCGTTCAGCGAGGTGACGACGTTCCAGCCGGCTCGCCCGCCGGAGAGGTGGTCGAGCGACGCGAACGCCC
Organism: uncultured Amnibacterium sp.; assembly: GCF_964244015.1. NCBI lineage: Bacteria > Bacillati > Actinomycetota > Actinomycetes > Micrococcales > Microbacteriaceae > Amnibacterium > uncultured Amnibacterium sp. Next base: position 18,648 of record NZ_CAXTHO010000022.1, read on the forward strand.
GCGCGGTCGTGTACGGCTGCGAGTAGGAGGTGGAGGCGGTGGCGAGCAGCCCGATCCGGGAGGTGAGCGGTGCGAGCGCGGACAGCGTGGTGAGAGGTTCGAGGGCGTCGTTCACCACTGCGAGCCGCTCGAGCACCTCCGGCCGCACGTCCGGCACACCGACCAGGTCGGGGAGGAACACCGCATCGAACGTCGCCGCCTCCAGCTTCCGCACCTGCTCGGCGAGGAAGCGGAAGTCGGTGCCGGCGGCGGGCGGCGAGTCCGGGTGCCGCCAGCCGGCCGGGTACTCCCCCGCCGGCTTGACGAAGCCGGTCAGGTGCAGCGTGCGCGTCACGCCGGCACCGCCGCGCGGGCCGGGCGGGGCAGGCCGAGCTGCTCGCGCAGGGTGCCGCCGGAGGGGGGCCGGAAGATGCCGCGCTCGGCGAGCAGCGGCAGCACCTCGCCCACAAAGCGGTCCGCCGTGTCGGGCAGGTAGGGGAAGGAGACGGTGAAGCCGTCGATCGCACCGGACGCGTGCCATTCGGTGAGGTGGTCGGCGATCGTCGCGGCTGATCCTGCGACGGCGCCGCCCGCCGCGAACCGCACGCCCAGCTGCCGGAGGGTGAGCCCCTCCGACCGTGCGAGCTCGAGGATCCCGGCGCGGCGGCTCTGCGATCGGTCGGTCTCCGCGCCGAAATCGGGCAGCGGCTCGTCCAGGTCGAGATCGGAGAAGTCCTCGTCGCCGAAGTTGTCCTGCACGATGCGCCGCAGCACGTCCTCGTGCACCAGCGAGCCCAGGGTCGCGAGCACCTCCTCCGCCTCTGCATCGGTGTCCGCGACGATCGGGCTGAGCAGCGGCCACACTCGGACGTCGCCGGGGTCACGGCCGGCCTCGGCGACCTGCGCGTCGAGCGCGGCGCGGTAGGCCACCGCCTGGTCGAGCGTCTGCGGCGCGGTGAAGACCACCTCGCCGTAGCGTGCCGCGAACGCACGGCCGGTCTCGGAGGCGCCCGCCTGGAAGATCACGGGCCACCCCTGCGGCGGCCGGGCGATGTTCAGGGGCCCGGCGACCCGGAAGTGCTCGCCGTCGTGCTGGATCGCGCGCCGCCCGTCCCGGTCGAAGTAGATGCCCGACGCCTTGTCGCGGATCACCGCGTCGTCGGCGTAGCTGTCCCACAGCCCGGTGACGACGTCGACGAACTCGGCGGCGCGCGCGTACCGCTCCTCGTGGCCGTAGTGCGCGTCGCGGCCGAAGTTCGCCGCCTCGAGCGGGACGACGCTGGTCACCACGTTCCAGCCGGCCCGCCCGCCGGACAGGTGGTCCAGGGAGGCGAGCTTCCGCGCGATCGTGTACGGCTCGTTGTACGAGGTGGTCGCGGTGGCGACGAGGCCGATCCGGTCGGTGACGCTCGACAGCGCGGACAGCAGCGTGAACGGCTCGAAGAAGTCCGCACGGGCCGTGCGGTGCAGGGAGTCGAGCTGGTGACCCCAGACCGCGACGACGTCGGCGATGAAGATCACCGAGAACCCGCCGTCCTCGAGCGTCGTCGCGATGCGGGAGCAGAAGGGGAAGTCGAGCTCGCCGGAGGCATGCGCACCGGGGTACCGCCAGCCGGCGATGTGGCCGCCGGAGCCGTGCAGCAGCGCTCCGAACTGCAGCGTGTCCGGTCGTGGCATGGTGCTCCTCTCGTCTCCGGTGGTCAGTGCGTGCGCGCCGGCTGGGCGGCCGGCCGCCAGCCGAGCCGGGGCGCGACGTCGGCGGCGATGGTCTCGAGCGAGGCGAGCGCCTCGGCGGTGGTGGAGGTGCGCACCTCGATCGCCAGGATCAGGTCCGATGCGAGGTCCAGCACCCGCGCGCGGGCGATCGACGCGACGACGTCGTCGACCGTGCCGTGGTGCACGTTCATCGCGGCGAGCAGCTCCTCCGGCACCGGGTCCTGCCCGACCCAGCCGGCGTCCTGGTAGTACCCGAGCGACTGGGCCGCCACGATCGGCCACAACCGCTCGGCGACCACCTCGCGGCTCGCGCCGAAGAAGGCGCTGTGCACGACCGCGAGCCGCTCCCCTCCGGCCGCGCGGTACTGCTGGGCGAGCCCGAGCTGCACGCTCGAGGCGGGGCCGATGCCGAGGAGCACCCCGTCGCCGGCAGCGCCGGCCGCGCGGACCCGCTCGGCACCGAGCGGCGAGTCCCAGATCCGGCCGGCGAGCCCGGGGGCCGCCGGGGTCAGAGTCAGACCGCCGGGCAGCGCCTCGCCCGAGAGTGCGTCCCGGAGGCGGCGCGCCCCGGACGCGTACAGCTCGCGACGGTCGGCGACGTCGCGGCCGAACGCCGCGAACACCTCCGGCTCCGGGTTGCCGCTGCCGATCCCGATCTCGACGCGGCCGCCCGAGATCGCGTCGAGCACGGCGGCGTCCTCCGCGACCCGCAGGGGGTCCTCGAGCGGGAGGTTCACGATCGCGGTGCCGAGCCGGATCCGACTGGTGCGCGCCGCCACGGCGGCCAGGAACACGAACGGCGACGGCAGCGACCCCTCGACGGCACCGAGGTGGTGCTGGGCGACCCAGCCGCTGTCGAAGCCCAGCTCCTCCGCGGCGACGAACAGGTCGATCCCGGCCGCGATCAGCTCGCGGGCGGGCCGGTCGGGCGCCAGGTGGGTGAGGAATCCGAGGCGGAAGGGTCGATCGTTCACTGGGGCTCCTCGGCGAGCCGCGGCACGGCGGCCAGCAGCTCGCGGGTGTAGGGGTGCTGCGGGTCGGCGAGCAGCGCGGCGGTCCCGCCCGCCTCCACGATCCGCCCGTCCCGCATGACGACGACCCGCTGCGCGAAATGCTGCACGAGGCCGATGTCGTGGGAGACGAGCACCATCGTGAGCCCGAGATCCTGGTGGAGGCGTCGGAGCAGCGCCAGGATCTGCGCTCGAACGGTCACGTCGAGCGCGCTGAGCGGCTCGTCCCCGACGAGCAGCCGGGGGCGGTGGATGATCGCGCGGGCCAGCGCGACCCGCTGCCGCTGGCCGCCGGACAGCTCGTGCGGGTAGCGGCCGGCGAGCGCCGGGTCGAGGCCGACATCCGTGAGGGCCGAGGTGACGAGGGCCCGTCGATCGCCCGCGATGCCGAGTGCCCGGAGAGGTTCAGCCACCGTCCTGCCGACGCTCATCCGCGGGTCCAGCGACGAGTACGGGTCCTGGAACACGATGCCGGTGTCGCGGCGCAGCCAGCGGGTCGCGCGGGCCGAGCCGGACTTGACGGCCCTGCCGTCGAACGCGACCGTACCGGCCGTCGGGGTGTCGAGGCCGAGGAGCAGCCGCGCGAGCGTCGACTTGCCCGAGCCGGACTCGCCGATGATCGCGAGCGTCTCGCCGGCCTCGACGTCGAGATCGACGCCGCGCAGCGCGTGCCGGACGACGACGGGCGCGAACAGCGTCTCCCGGGGCAGGCGGTAGTCGCGGACGAGCCCTCGCGCCTCGACGAGGCTCATGCGCTCCCCTCCGGCGTGAAGCTCGTCGCGCGTGCGGCCGCGACGAGCCCCGCGGTCACCGGGTGCTGCGGCGCGGCGAGGATCCGCGCGACCGGGCCCGCCTCGATCGCCCTGCCGTCGGCGAGCACCAGCACCTCGGTGCTGATCCGGGCCAGTACCGCGAGGTCGTGCGTGACGAAGACCAGCGAGGCGCCGGTATCGGCGACGAGCCGGTCGAAGCGGCCGAGGATCTCCGCCTGGATCGTCACGTCGAGCGCGGTCGTCGGCTCGTCCGCGAGCAGCAGGCCGGGCGAGCAGGCGAGCGCGATGCCGATCGCGACGCGCTGCCGCTGGCCGCCGGACAGCTGGTGGGGGAACAGGTCGACGATCCGTTCGGGTTCGGGCAGCCGGACGAGCCCGGCGAGCCGTACCGCCTCCGCCCGCGCCTGGCGACGCGTCGCGAGGCCGTGCAGCCGGAGGGGCTCCGCGAGCTGGCGGCCGATGGTGCGGAGGGGGTTCAGCGCGGTCTGCGGGTCCTGGAACACGACGCCGATCCGCCGCCCGCGGATCGGCGCGAGGTCGCGCTCGGGCAGCCCGAGCAGCTGCGTGCCGTCGAGCACGATGCTGCCGGACGCCTCCGCCCCCTCCGGCAGCAGGCCGAGGATCGCGAGGGTCGTGAGCGACTTGCCGCTGCCGGACTCGCCGATGATGCCGAACCGGCCGCCGTCGGCCACGGTGAACGAGACCCCGTCGACGACCGTGCGGCCCCCGAACCGGATCGTGAGGTCGGTCACCTCGAGCGTCATCGGACCACCTCCTGGCGCGTCGAACGGCTCGTCCGCAGCCGCGGGTCGGTCGCCTCCCGCAGCCCGTCGCCGAACAGGTTGAAGCCCAGCACGGTGACCGTGATGGCCAGCCCCGGCCAGATCACGGTGAGCGGGTAGATGGTCACGTAGTTCTGCAGATCGCTCAGCAGCCGGCCCCACGACGGCGTCGACGGCGGCGCTCCGTATCCGAGGAAGGAGAGGCCCGCCTCCGACAGCACCGCGACGGCTGCGGAGAGCGACAGCTGCACGATGAAGACCGGGGCGATGTTCGGCACGACGTGATCGGCGAGCGTGCGGAGGGGGCCCAGGCCCGCGGCGCGTGCGGCGAGCACGTAGCCGGTGCGGGCGACGCGGCGGATCTCGCCCCGGCCGACCCTGGCGATGTTGACGCCGAAGCCGATGCCTACCGCCACCACGACCTCGGTGAGGGACGGGCCGAACACCGCGCTCAGCATGATCGCGATCAGCAGCACCGGGAACGCGATCAGGATGTCGATCAGCACGGCGACGGGCTCGCGCACCCACCGAGGGCCGAGCGCGCCGAGCGCAGCGAGCGCGATCCCGACGACGGCGGCGACGAGCGACGAGAGCACCGCGACGAGCAGCGCGGTCCTCGTCGCCGCGAACACCAGGCTGAACAGGTCGCGGCCGACCGCATCCGTCCCGAACAGGTGGACGGCACTCGGGGACTCCCAGCGGTGGAACGGATCCGTCGCGAACGGGTCCAGCGGCGTCCAGAACACCGAGACCACCGCGCAGACGACGAGTGCGACGACGACGATCGCCCCGAAGGCCCCCGCCGGTCGCCGTACGAGCTCGCGCAGCCAGGCGGCCCTCATGCCGCCTCCCGCTGCCGCGGGTCGATGACACGGTGCAGGACGTCGACGAGGGTGCCCACCACGAGGATCAGCGCGGTCAGCACGAGCAGCTCGCTCTGCACCTTCACGAGGTCGCGGTTCGCGACGTCGCCGACGAGCATCCGGCCGACCCCGGGCAGCTGGAACAGGGTCTCGACGATGACGGCGCCGACGAGCAGCGCCGCGATCTCGAGGCCGACGACCGACAGCACCGAGAGCATCACGACGGGCAGCCCGTGCGTGACGAGCGCCCTCGTGAGCGTCATGCCCTTGGCCGCAGCGGTGCGCACGTGGTCCTGCCCGATCGCGTCCAGCGTCGCCGAGCGGGTGAAGCGCAGCACGACCGCCCCCTCCACCACCCCGATCGTGAGCGCGGGGAGGACGAGGGAGGCAAACGCGCGGCCCGGCTCGGCCCAGCCGCTCTGCGGGAAGCCCTGCACCGGCAGCAGCCCCAGCCAGCTCCCGAGCAGCAGGATCAGCAGCACCCCGGCGAAGACCACGGGTACGGCGGCGACGAGCTGCGCGAGCGCGGAGATCACGAACCCGCCGACCCTGCGGTGCAGAGCCGCGGACACGACCCCGAGCGGGATGCCGAGCCCGAGGCCGAAGACGAGCGAGAGGCCCGCGAGGGGGAGGGTGACCTCGAGCTTCTGACCGAGCTCGCTCGCCACCGGGGTGCCGGTGACGAGCGAGCGGCCGAGGTCGAGGTGCAGCAGGCCGCCGAGCCAGCCGAGGAACTGGGCGAGGACCGGCTGGTCCAGACCGAGCTGCTCCCGGATCCGCGCCACCTGCGCCGCACTCGCCTGCGTCCCGCCGATGACCTGCGCCACATCCCCCGGAAGGATCCGGAGGGTGGCGAAGATCAGCGCCGCGGCGACCAGCAGGCCGACGAGGAGCAGGAGGACGCGGGTCGCGAGGAAGCGCAGCACGGGCCGGCGATCTCGCCTACTTCGACACGGCGAGCCCGGTCAGGTTCAGCCGGTTGCTCGTCGAGTCGGTCGGGAAGCCGGTGACGGTCGACCGGATCGCCGTGACGTTCACCGCGGTGTACAGCCAGTCCGCCGGCGCGTCCTGGGCCACGAGCTTCGCGGCCTCGGCGAGCTTCGCGTCCGCGTCCGCGTCGGTCAGGGCGCCCTGCGCCTGCGTGTAGAGCGCGTTCACCTTCGGGTTGCTGTAGTTGAAGTAGTACCCCGGGGTGACCCAGTTGGCGAAGTCGTGCGCCTCGGCGTGGTCGACGATGCTCAGCTCGTAGTCCTTGTTCGTGTAGACCTTGGTCAGCCAGGTCGTGAAGTCGACGCTGTCGACCTTCAGCGTGATGCCGATCGCCTTGAACTGGCTGGTGAGCACATCCGTCACCGTCGTGCCGTAGACGTTGGGGAGCGTCAGCGTGAGTGCGGAGCCCGTCAGGCCGGCGGCCGAGATCTTCGCCTTCGCGTCGGCGACGTCGTACGCGTCGATGCTCGTCAGGTCCTCGTAGCCGGGGTCGCCCTCCGGGATCGGCCCGCCCTGCGCGACGCCGTTGCCGCCCACGGCGGCGATGATCGCCTTCGGGTCGATGGCCTCGCGGAGGGCCTGCCGAACGGCGAGCGTGTCGAGCGGCGCCTTCTTCGAGTTGAAGACGAGCGTGTACTTGTCGGTCGACGTGCCCTTCTTCAGCGCGAAGTCGGCATTGCCGGTGAACTTCGCCTGCAGGGTCGGATCGACGGTCGTGAGCACCTGGATGTCGCCGGCGAGGGCTCCGTTCACGGCCGCCGCCCGGTCGGAGAAGTAGTGGAAGACCACCGAGGCGACCTTCGCCTTCGTCCCCCAGTACTTCGCGTTCCTCGTCAGGGTGATGCTGTCGCCCTGCTTCCAGGTCTTCAGCAGGTAGGGGCCGCTGCCGATGGCGGTCGTCTTCAGGTCGTTCGTCGCGTCCTGGTCGAGGATCAGACCCGCCCGGCCGGCCAGCGAGTACAGCAGTGTGGAGTCCGGCTTGCTCAGGGTCAGCTCCACGGTGTCGTCCGACGGCGCGGACACCGTCTTGACGGCGGCGAACGCCGCGTTGCCGACGTCGGTCTTCGTGTTCTTCACCTGGTTCAGCGACCAGACGACATCGCCGGCGTCGAGCGCGTCGCCGTTGCTGAAGACGGTGCCCGCGTTGAGCGTGAAGTCGTAGGTGAGGCCGTCCGAGGAGACGGTGTGGCTCTTCGCGAGCACGTCCTGGATCTTGCCCGACGAGTCGATGCCGACGAGCCCCTGGTACACGTTGTCGATCAGCACCTGGTCGAGCGCGACGCCCGAGGTGGTGCGGACGTTCAGGTCGGTCGGCTCGAGGTAGAGGCCCACGTTCACGGTCGCCGAGGTGTCGGCGGTGCCGCCGCTCGCTTCCGTCGTGGACGGGCCGCTCGAGCAGGCCGCGAGCGCCAGGGCGGTGCCGGCGGCGACGCTCGCGACGAGCAGGGTCTTCTTGGTTGTCATGGGTGTGCTCCGGGTGCTGTGCGGATGGTGCGGGGTCGGTGGGTCACGAGGGGTCGGATGCGACCGCGGCGAACGCCTGGTCGAGGTCGGCGATCAGGTCGGCGCTGTCCTCGATGCCGATCGAGAGCCGGAGGAGGCCCTCGCCGAGTCCGGAGGCGGCCCGCTGCTGCTCGTTCTGGCCGGAGTTCGTCGTCGAGGCGGGATGGATGATCAGGCTGCGCACGTCGCCGATGTTCGCCAGGTGGCTGAACAGCCGGACCGCGTCCACGAAGCGACGCCCGGCCTCGATGCCCCCCGCGATGTCGAAGGACACGATGGCACCGGCGCCGCGGGTCAGGTAGCGGCGGGCCGTCTGCGCCGAGGGAGCCCCCGGCAGGGTCGGGTAGTGGACCCGCTCGACCTGCGCATGCCCCTGCAGGTATGCGACGACCGCCTCCGCGTTCGCGACGTGCTGGCGGATCCGCAGGCTGAGCGTCTCGAGCCCCTGGATCAGCAGGAAGCTGTTGAAGGGCGACGGCGCGGGGCCGTAGTCCCGCAGCACTGTGGTGCGGAGCCGGAGGCTGTAGGCGAGGCGCCGGTCCGAGAACCGCGCCCAGTACCCCTCCTTCCCGTGCCCGACGTCGGGGGTGTGGAAGCCGGGCCACCGCTCGGGCTCCGCGCCGAAGTCGAACGTCGCGCCGTCGACGACGACCCCGCCGATCACGGTCCCGTGCCCGGAGAGGAACTTCGTCGTGGAGTGGACGACCACGTCGGCGCCGTGCTCGAGCGGCCGCAGGAGGTAGGGGGTCGCGAGGGTGTTGTCGACGATCAGCGGCACCCGGGCCTCGTCGTGCGCGATCGCGGCGATCGCCTCGAGGTCCGCGACGACGCCGGTCGGGTTGCCGATGCTCTCGGTGAAGAACGCGCGGGTGCTCGGCCGGACCGCGGCCCGCCACGCGTCGAGGTCCTGGACGTCGACCAGCGTGATCGCGATGCCGAGCTCGGCGAAGCGCTGCCCGAGCAGGTTCGTCGTGCCGCCGTAGATCTGGCCGGACACCACGACGTGGTCGCCGGTGCGCAGGATGTTCAGCAGCGAGAGTGCCGTCGCCGCCTGGCCGCTCGCGGTCGCGACGGCGCTGACGGCGCCCTCGAGGCGCGCGATGCGCTGCTCCGCGACCGTGGTCGTCGGGTTCGACATCCGCGAGTACGCGTACCCCTCGAGGTCCTCGAGCAGGAACGACGCGGCCGCCTGCTCGGCGCTCTCGTACACGAAGCTGGTCGTCGCGAAGATCGGCGTCGCCCGCGCCCTCGTCCCGGCGTCGGGCGTCGCCCCCGCGTGCACCTGGGCCGTGTCGAAGCCCCACTCGTCGCTGCTCATCGCTCAGGACGGTAGCCGCGCACCGCCTCAGGGGCGGTTCCGCGCCGTAACAGTGCGTTGTGTTCGCGGATCAGGGGATCCGGCGGCCGGAGGCCCGCCGGATCCCCTGATCCGCGAACACCCCCGCGATCTCAGCCGATGAACGCCGCGATCACGGCCGCGAGGCCCGCCGGGTCCTGCTCCTGCACGTTGTGTCCGGTGTCGAGCTCCACGACGGCTGCTCGCGGCACGCGGTCGCGGAACTCGCCGACGACGTCGTCGGTCAGGAAGCCGCGCGCGGCGCGGACGAGCAGCACCGGCACGGTCGTGTCCGTGAGCCCCGTCCACGGCGTCGAGATGTCCGGCAGCTGCGGCGCGTGCTGCGGCGGGTAGGCGAGGTGGTGCGACCAGACGACCGTGCCGTCCCCGCGGACGCGCGTGTTCAGCGCGACGCCGCGCGTGATCGCCTCGCGGTCGGACCCGATGCCGGCGGCGATCGCGCTGTCGACGATCTCCTCCCGGGAGCCGAAGACCTGCGGGCCGGCGAGGAATTCCGAGACCTGCCGAGCGTCGCCGATCCGGAGGCCGGGGCTCGCGTCGACGAGCACGATGCCGGCGACCAGCTCCGGTCGCGCGGCCGCGAGCGCGACCGCGGTGAAGCCGCCGAGCGAGTGCCCGACGACCAGCTGCGGCCCGGCGTCGACGGCGTCGAGCACCTCCGCGACCGCCGCCGCGTTCGTCGCGGGCCGGTAGTCGAAGTCGTCACGCCACTCGGACTCGCCGTGCCCCGGGAGGTCGAGAGCGAGGGCGTCGCGCGCGAGCGCGAGCAGGGTCCCGTCCCAGGTGTGCGCGTTCAGCCCCGCACCGTGCAGCAGCGTCATCGCCGGCTGCGCGCCCCAGCGGATGCCGCTCACCCGGCCGCCGGCCGTCGCGACGGCGAACCGGTCGTGGAGCGGCAGGGGCGGGAGCACCCCCAGCTGATCCGCCTCGGTCTGCAGGTACCGGAACTCGTCGTCGCTCACGACGTCGATCATGCACGTCGGCACGGACGGCCTGTCGCGGGGAGCAGCATGGCGCTGTGGACGCGCGTCGGATAGGCAACATCGTCAACCTCTCGACGGTGCTCGGGCTGCTGCTCGCGCGGCTCGGCCGCGCCCGCGTCCGCAGCGGACCCCACGGCCTCCTGCTGGCGGAGGGGGTGCGCCTGCCGTTCCCGGACGTCGGCGCGGTCACGATCGGGAACGTGGTGCTGACCACCGGCCTGTTCGCCGATCTGGTTCGCGCGCTGCCGCGGGTGCTCGACCACGAGTCGCGGCACGCCTCCCAGTGGCTGCGCTGGGGCGGCCTCCCCTTCCTCCCCGCCTACCTCCTCGGCGTCGCCTGGTCGCTGCTGATCGCCCGCGACCGCGCGGCCGGCAACCCGTTCGAGCGCGCCGCCGGGCTCGAAGACGGCGGCTACCGCGCCGCGCGGTAGCCCCACCCCCTCGCGCGGTACTCCCCCCTTCGCGCGGTAGGTGGACCCACCGCGCGAGGGTGACGAGTACCGCGCGAGAGCGCGTCGGTCAGCGACTCACGACCCGGACCGGCCGCTGCGCGACG
>NZ_CAXTHO010000023.1:0-6717 GCF_964244015.1 uncultured Amnibacterium sp.
GACGAGAACACCGATCAGCGGGGCACTAACTTGATCGAAGTCAGGTCCGAGAATCGGCGGTGCCGCTTCCACGCCGTCTTCCATGATCCGAACGACTCCGGCAGATCACGCCACGGCGCACCAGCGCGATACCGCCAGATGATCGCCTCGACGACCTGCCGGTGTTCACGGAACGGCCGCCCACCACCCGCGGCCGGCACTGGCATCAGCGGCTCGATCCGAGCCCACTGCGCATCCGAAAGAACCGGACCCCGCACCACCCAACAACGCTCCCGCATCCCACCGACACGGGTTAGGAGACACGCCCTAGACGTTCGCCTAGGATTGGCGGGGGTGCCTGCCACCCAGGCTCTTTGTCGCATCGTTACGCAAAGCCCCTTCGGGGAAGGACCACCATGCCGACCATCGAAGGCAAGAGCGACTATCTTCCGGGCCTGGATGGAGTCCGCGCAATCGCGATTGGCGCCGTGATAATTGATCACACGTTCTTTGGACCCTTCACAGGGGGTGGTCTAGGCGTCGATATTTTCTTTGTGCTATCGGGGTTCCTGATAACTCGACTCTTGTTGATGGAGTTGCGAGTTGCAGGACGCCTGAGGCTGGGCCGTTTCTACACGCGTCGTGCATTACGTTTATACCCGCCGCTTCTGATCGCATTAGCGCTGACCTTCTGTTTGTTCCTTATCGTTGGCGATGACTACAGTACGTCTCCGACGTGGCAAGCTCTCCTTGTTGCTGGCCTCTACATTTCAAATCTCGTTAACTTGCATCAGGGCTACCTAGTACAAACCTGGTCGCTCGGAGTAGAAGAACAGTTTTACCTCTTCTGGCCCCTCGCTCTTCTGTTGATACCTGCTCTTCGTCGGAGCCGCTGGACGCTCTTGGCGCTGATCGTCGCGTTCTCGGTATTCAGGTCAGTGACATCCACAGGGCCCAATCCTTACGAGAATCGAGGCTTGCCCTGGTACTGCGTTGACGAGTTGCTGATCGGGGCGTTGCTCGCAGTGTGCTGGGTCAATGATCAGATCCCCCGTTGGCTCGCTAAACCGTGGGTGGGTGCCGTCGTTGCGGCGTGCCTAGTTGGCGCCATGGTGGTAACCCGGTCATTTACGCCCTATATGCTAGGTGGCTACACCATTTTTGGGTTACTGGTTGCAGTCTTCATCGCAAATTTGCTACTCAACCCGCGCAGAATCCTGTCTCGCGCTCTGGAGTGGAAGCCCATCGCTGCTGTTGGCCAAGTTTCCTACGGAATCTATCTTTTTCACAACCCAATCTTTGAGGCCGTGAAGCACCTTGGCTTATCCAGAATACCTTTTATCGGCCTGTCGTATTCCGCAACTGCCATTGTCACCGTCGCCTCATGGTTCCTCGTTGAGCGTCCCATTAACAGATTTAGAAAGCGTTGGCACGCAAAGTCCCTTGCCTCAGCAAAGCTTGCAAGCACACCTGATCAGCGGGTCAAAGAGAACTGAGGGCCGCGGCCTTGCCTTGAACTGCAGGAATAATCTATCCTCGCGTGGTGATGACCATTCAAGTTCGGGCTGCTGCGAACAAGTTATTCGCGGAGCCTAATCCTGACCGCGTTGCGCGGTGCGAAACGGGTGCGGCATTGTGGCCGCTCCGGAACACGGGATCCGCTAGAACGGCCGTGTGTACTGCTCTGATGGATGCGCGTAGGATCCTTCGACGCACTGCAGTTGTGAGTACTGTGCGACGATGGTCGTGAGGTTCACGGCAGCAGCCGCTGCGGCGTGGCCGGTCGGATTCGGGTGGATTCTGTCGACCGCGTCGTTCGCCATCCCGACCCCTGAGGCTCGGCCGTTTCGACGCTGTCGGCGAACTCAACGAACCCGCTGATCAGCCCCTCGCACCGCCGCGGATTCAGGTGTCGACATGGGAGCGGACCGAGGACGAGCCTTCGGTGCAGGTTGCACCGAAGGCGGTCTGGTTCGTCGTCGTCGCCCAGATGGTCATCGAGGTCGTCTTCAGCAGGATCGTGACACCGACTGGCGTGATGCCCTGCCCGGACAGCATCTTGTACATCGTCGTCAGACTTGCGATCAACCCCGAGTACGTCGTCGTGCCGTTCTGGAGGTCGTTCGCTCCTAGGAGCACCAGAGCGTGCGAAGACTCGGACTCGGGAGGCGCCAGATAAACGCGGTTAACCGCAACGGCCGATGCCCACTGCCCACTGGGCAGCCCGGCACGCGGGGACGGCCGCGTTCGTCGCTCGCGTGAACCAGGACGACAGACCACCAGCGGTGTCGCCAGAGTCGAAGCTGATCGAGTCTCAACGCATCTGAGGGAGAACGAGTGTCTGCGCTCTTGGAAAAGTCGACCAGTTTCGCTCGTTGAAATGTGGACCACGTTTCGTTGGTCGTTAGTTTGCCCGCTCGGCTTGGACGCTGGGTAGGGCGTTCTCGCCGAGGTGTTTCAGTCGGTAGCTGGCGCCTTTGAGGGTGTGGACGTCGGCGTGGTGGACGATGCGGTCGATCATCGCTGCGGCGACGGTCTGGTCGCCGAACACGTCGCCCCAGCGAGCGAACGGGAGGTTGCTGGTCAGGATCAGTGACGCGTGTTCGTAGCGGGATGAGACGAGTTGGAAGAACAGGTTCGCGGCGTCCTGCTCGAAGGGCAGGTAGCCGACCTCGTCGATGATGATCAACCCGAACCGGCGCAGCTTCACGAGCTCCGCGGGGAGCGGGCCTCGTTGGTGGGCGTCTTGGAGACGGGCGACCCAGTCCGTCGCGGTCCCGAACAGGACCCGTTGCCCGGCATGGCAGGCCGCGATCCCGAGTGCGGTCGCGAGGTGGGTTTTGCCGGTCCCGGGAGGGCCGAGGAGCACGACGTTGCGGGCCTCGGCCAGGTAGTGGCCCGCGGCTAGCGGGGCGATGTCGTCACGCCGAACACCGGGCTGGTGGTCGAAGACGAACTCCTCAAGGGTCTTCCGGGCAGGGAACGCGGCGCCGCGGATCCGCAGCTCAGCGCCGGATGCGTTCCGGGCGGAGACTTCGCTTCGGTTGTGACGTTGTCTGAGGCCGCGACAGCGGCCAGTGGCTTCAATATTGCTTCGTATTCGAGGGGCGTGAGACTCCCGAGGGATCGCTGGCGGCGTCGCCGGCGATAGCTGCCCCCGATCCAGGTCACAATCGGGAGCCGGCGCTGCTCACGTGTTGCCCCTTCGTCGCCGGTCGAGGACGTTCTTCTGCAGGAGCGCGAAGGACGATTCCATCGCCGCGTTGTCCGCACATGCGCCGACCCGGCCCCTCGGTCCGAGCAGTCCAGCTCCATTGACTGCCGCGTTCCGAGTGTCATCGTCATGACGTGGTCGCGGCGACTGATCGCCATCCGGAGCGCGTTGACCGCGAGCGTTGCCTTCATGAGGGAATCGATCGAGTAACCCATGATCCGCTTCGAGCAAGCGTCCTTCACGGCGCAAAGAAAGAGCTTCCCTTCGCTCGTCGGGTGCTCCGTGCTCTTGGTGAGCCAGAGCCGGTTCACGTCCGGAGTGGAGAACTCCCGGCGCACCCGGTCGTCATACGCCGGGCGGGCCCGCCTTCCGAGTCAGACCCCGCCTCTTGGCACGCAACAACCAGAGCCGCTGCTGCGAGCACAGCCTCTACAGCCGCCACTCGGTAGCGACGTGACCGGCGGCCTTCAGCTCGTCCGCGACGAATCGGTACCCGAACGTCGGGTCATCGGCGTGAGCGTCAACGACAGCGTTCGTCAGATGCGCGTCGTCCCAGTCGCGCTGCGAGACCGGGTCGGCGCGCCACTTCGCGAGCGCTTTGTGGGCTGAAGGACCACCGGGTACGTCATTTCGAGAGCGACGCCTGCGAGAGATACGCGCCGCTCGGCGCAGGACCTCGCTCTCACGCTCCAGCAGCCGCATGCGTTTCTGCGCGTCACCTGGCGCCACCACGTCGACCACTTCGCGGCCCGCGATGCCTGCAACGCCCTAGTCCTGGTTCGCGGTCCGCAGCTACCGCCGCAGGCACGTGATTGATACGCCGAAGCCCTTCGCGACCTGCGTCAGCGGCGCTTCATCCTTCCGGGGAGGACTCAAACACCCTCACCTTCAGGCGACAACTTGGCCGACTTTGTTAACCGCTAGCGCTAGTCAGGGCCTGCGCCCCCGCCTCGAGGTCGAAAGCTTATGGCGGTACTGGTCAATTGCGCTCGAGTATATCACCGTTATATTCTGAATCTTCGTTGTCCAGTCAAAGTATTTGGCGGCCCTCTCTCGTCCTGCTATTCCCATCTTGCGAGCAAGATCGGGATTTGAAAGTATCTGGGACATCGCGTCGGCGAGTCGAGTTGAATACTCCTGCGCACTGTCGGGCTCGATGAGAAAACCAGTCTCTCCCTGGATGATGTAATCAGCTGGCCCACCCCAGTTCGTGGCAATCACTGGAACGCCAGCCGCCATCGCCTCCAGTACGACAGCGCCGCCGCACTCGTAAATGCTGGGCAGCACCAGTGCGGTGGTGTGAGTCAAGGCGATGGCGCACTCGTCTTGCGAAGCCTGCCCTTCAAAGCGAACTCGGTCGGTCAGCCCCAGGTGCCTTGAATGCGCTTCCCATACCGATCGCATCGGACCGTCGCCAATTATATTCAGCGTGACATGTTTAGGCAGCATGCTCACAGCTTGCAGAAGCAGGTCGACCCTTTTCCAGTCCACGAGCCGACCAACGAAAGTGAAGCTCGCCTCGGGACGCACGTATTCGTCCTCCGGTACCTTGAACAACTCAAGGTCAACGCCATTTTCTACCATCATTAGCGTTGGGCGATCGCGGATAGGCTTTGGGAGCGCTGCTGCTGTGCGACCGTTGGCGACGAGTAATATCGACGCTTCACGCTTTCCGGGCACCAAAATATTTGCAACGTCGGCCAAAGTTCTGATGGCCCATCGTAGCGTCCGCTCAAGACTTCCCACTTCTGAGGCGAACGCGGGCGGGTATGTCATTCCCCCATTCATGGGTCCGACTACCAACGGTGCCCGTAAGCCAAACATAACTGATGGCTGTCGTGGAGAAACTGGTGTCGGCTCGTGAATAACAACGTCTCCCGGGCTGCCGCTGATAATAGACGAGACAAGTCGTCGTCCACGAATACCGTTAGCGAGAGCCATGAGAGGCCAAACTGACAGTCCTCGAACCGCATAAGGAAGCTTAGTTCCTAATCGTCCTAGCCAACGGCTTGCGCACGTATCGACCACAAAGTGCATCGAAGGAGTACGACCTGGGGACAGGTTAGTTAGTTCTTCGCGTACTCGTTCGTGTGTCACAAGATGTGCGTCTACGCCTCGATCGCGCAGGCGTTGAAAATAGTGCCAAGGGATAATCGCTTCGCCGCCCATGCGAGTACTCGCGTTGGGTGCGAAAATTATGACTCGAGTGTTACGAAGTTCGTTCTTGACCATTTTTACTGATCCTCGCCAGCCATCGCTAGTTGTGGCTTTCAGGCGTAGTACATTGCTTCGACTACGGTCCGAGCGGTCAATCTAGCGCACTGAACACGCACAGACAAGCGGGCTTCGTCGATGCATTTCGGCACCTCCGGCCGCATCTGGATCTCGCGCTATTGGCCGTCCCGCACACGCAATTTGGTGAAGAGTTGTCATTGAGCATCGAGGCATGGACGAGCTTTGAACGTAACGCGAACTATTCGACAGGTAACCTGCTGCGACGCGAATGAATCCACCGCGGGAACGGGCCCGTGTTGTTGCGGTATCGAGGACCCGCAGTCGATTGCTATGGCGCCGGCTTTCAGCTCTCGCGCTAAGGATCTGCTCTTCCTGGAAATCGGACGATGGAAACGCGACCGCATCGATGCATTAGGGCAGTGACGGAGTCAGTGTCTCTGTGTAGTAGTGAAGATGCATCGCCGCGGTTGGTGGGTCAGCGAAATGCGATTCGCGCCAACGAGAGTTTTGGTCTTGCAACAAGGACCTCCGAACCTGACCCTTCCCGCGCCTCATCTTGAGGTCAATGACTGACTCTCGGTTACGGCGGGTACCCTAGCCGAACCGGCGTGTGTCTCACGCGGCGAGCGAACTGCGGGGGTGACCGTGAAGGCCAGTAAGCGGAACTTGATAGTACTCGTCTGCGTGGCGTTGGTTGTCGTGATTGCTGGAGGCGTGACAATACTTGATCTGCAGAACGAGAATGTGTCGAGGTTAAGTTCAGTCGGTCGCAGCGAAAACGTGGTTCCGTCCGTCGCTTCGCCCAGCAGACCGTTCTCGGAATCGCCTCATGAGCCAAGTGGTTCCCAAACCGTTGGGGTGCGGCCAACCGCAGCGCCAAGCAAGGCAGGAGCGGCGCGTCCTTCAATGAGGGCAAAGGCTTCGGGCTCGCTTCCCGGCTTGGCGCGGGGGTATCCATTTGGCTCGTCTAGCGTTTGGCGGGTGGATGTGAGAAATGCTCCAGTTGCATCCAATTCCACTCAACTCGTAAATTATCTAAGTTCAAGCGTGTATGACAGGTTCGGGGGTGTGGCTGCCTTCAACGCACATTCTTATAATACTACATTTTACCGGTCAAGCGCAAAGACCAGGCGCGTGAACGTTGCATTCAATGATTGCCAGAATAAAGGATACACGCCGGCCGGATTGTTGGGGAGAGGCGGACAATTTAATTCTGTTCCGATTCCGGTGGGAGCCCACGCGGCGGCGGGAACTGACGCTTGCGCTTCTGAAGGGAAAGGGATAACGAT
>NZ_CAXTHO010000023.1:6727-20388 GCF_964244015.1 uncultured Amnibacterium sp.
CGGTGGTAGCCGACTCGTCGACAGGAACTGACGCTGAGATGACGATCTACGATGCTGCTTCCGATCAATTATGGGAGTTTTGGGAGATGAGGCAGAACGGAAATCGATGGTCTGCCTGCTGGGGGGGGCGCTTGGATAACGCGTCTCGTGGGCCCGGCGTATTTGCGGGCGGTTTCGGCGCTACGGCAACAGGCCTCCCGAATTCGGGAGGGATGGTGAGTTTAGCGGACGTCAAGGCGGGCGGGATCGATCCTGCTTTATCGCTTCAGGTGCCAAACGCTGCGCGAGGTGTGTTCAGCTGGCCCGCCCAGCGATCTGATGGAAGTGATGATTCACCATTCGCCATGCCGGAAGGAACGCGGCTTCGTCTGGATGCGAGAGTCGACGTCCACAAACTTGGATTATCGCCGATCGGTGTGATGATTGCTAAGGCCGCGCAGCGTTATGGGTTCATTGTGTCTGACAAGTCTGGTGCGGTCGCCGTCGTCGGTGAAGGTGTTGGTGCCGCTCCCGGGTCCTCTCAAGACCCTTGGCCAGCATTGACGAAGATGCCCGATTATGAGGTACTCAAAGGGTTCCCGTGGGCTTCGCTTCAAGTGTTACCTGGAGCATACGGTCGATAGGATATGTCGTTCGTGCTTACATCGTCTGGGTACGCTAATTAGCGGCGTTGCAGCAACACGCCGCAACCGGCAATATCTGCCACGCAGCGCGGTTCGCGCTTCAGCCGCAGGTCTGGTCCGAGATGCCGCCATAGCTGGAGCCGCTGCTGGCGAATCAGTCCTGGTGCTCGCTGGCCCGTACCACGACCGACTCGTCTGTGTGGTTGTGGTAGGAGCCCGCCACGGGCAGCGGGATGCCGACGTCGGGGAGCTCGCGGCACGTGATCGAGTGCGACGCAAGGATCGGGCGCTGGTGCCAAATGCCGGTATCGGTTTGGGTGGCGGACGCCCGGAGAACATCCGTGCGTTCCCTGCTCGCGTCGAGGAGCTTGGGCGCGACGAGTCGGCGGGGTTCCTGAAGCAAATCGACGACATCAACTTCCGGCTCCCCCAGTGCGGTCGACATTGGCGTCGAGACGCACGGCGTTCAGGTACGCCAAAAACGGGACACCGTGCTCGGGCCGGCGTTCAAGCCGGACTCCGATAACGTCGGTGACTCGTCCGCGCTCGACGTAGCCGTGCGGCTGAACGGCTGCGGCGCGGACGTGGTCGCGACGGACCCGGAGGCCATCTCGAGTTCGATCCGACTGCAGCCGCAGGCTCGCTGTCGGCCCGCTTCACGGTCGACGGGTCCGGTGTTGGGGGGACCCGGGTTCGGCGTGAACAATTCGAAGGAACTACCGTCTGCGACATCCTCACTCGGACAGCGCCTCCGCGATGGGATTCGCCTTCTGGCAGGCGTGTGGCGTTCGCCGCGTCGATTGCGTCATCGGCTCGGTTACGAGTCGGAAGCTGCTGGATCCCTTCGCCGCACGATCCGCGGTCCGGTCTGTGGCGCCGTACCTGCTCACCGACCGCGGGCTCGACTCCGGCTACCTCGGGCGGCTCGCGGTCTCGCTCCGCAGCGTTCGGAGCAGCGACGTCGTCGGGTCGACGGTGCCGACCAACGGCACGGGCACGGAGCAAGGGCAGTCGGTCGTGTACCTCGATGAGACCGCGGTCGCAGAGCTGGCGTCCCACCTCAAGAACGACTCGATGACGGGGTTCGACGCCTGCGCGGTCAGCATCTGCTGACCTCGCAGGTTGTTCACGCGGTCGATACACGTCGGCCTGGCGTCACGCGGAACCGATCCGGCGAGCCAGCATGAGATCTGCTGAGCCCGGGAGACGCGGCACGGACGCAGGGGAGTGCGGTGTTGAACGCCGCGTCCACCCGCTGAGTCAGATCCCGGTGGCCTTCATCACGGTCTGGGCCCAGAGCAGGCCTCCCTTCGCGTTCTCGTGCCGGTCGTCCTCGTAGAGCGGTGCGAGCGCCGGCTGGCTCGTGAACGCGTCGTACACGTCGATGACCCGCCAGCCGTGCTCTGTCGCGTACGCGAGCTCGTCGCTGGCGCGGGCCTCCTGCTCCGCTGCGGTGTCACTGCGGAAGGGGTTCTGGACCGTGTAGGCGAAGGGTGCCGTGCGGTACTTGAACCGGAGCGCGGAGATGAGGCCGTTCGTGTCGACGGCGATGTCCGGGCCGACGTTGTGGCCATGGTTGATGATGATGACGTCGGGCGTGATGCCCTTCGGGATCATCGTGCTCAGGTGGGCCCGCGAGTAGTCGGGTCCGCGGCCGGGCGCCGCCGCGTTCCAGATCGTGATCGCCGCACCGCCCGAGCCGATGGTCTTCGCCGGGTCGTACTGCAGCGACTCGTCGTTCCAGTCGTGCAGCACGACCTGACGCTTGCGCTCCAGGGAGACCTGCGTCGCGAACTGGTCGACCCATCGCTCGGGCCCGTAGCCTGTCGAGTCGCCGACGACCGCGACCGTCCAGGGCCGGCTGGTGTCCTTCAGGCGGTCGACCGCCTGGCTGAAGCTGGCGACCGGTGCCACCGTCGGCAGCGCCGGCGGCGTGTAGGCGCTGGCGGCCCGCTGCGCGGTCGCCTGCTCGGTGGAGGCCCGTGCCGCGGAGACCACGATGAGCACGAGCAGTGCCACGACCAGCACGGCGATCGCGACCACCCAATACCAGGCGACCCCGAGCACGGTGGCGTGCTCCCGCGGAACGGACTGACGGCCGTCGGAGGTCACGCGCGGGTCCAGAACAGCCGTCCGTCGACCTGGTTCGTCCTGATGAGGTGCTCGAGCTGCTTCAGGCGCGTGTGGCCACGGCCGGTGAACGTCGTCGCGTCCAGGTCGATGGAGGTGAACACGTCCGCGAGCTGCTTCGCGCCCGAGGTCGCGTCCCAGTCGCAGGAGAAGCCGGGCAGCTGGGCGTGGATCTTGTCGAATCGCACCTTGTAGCTGCGGTTGTCGCCGCCGTCCTGCCCGAAGCTGACGCTGCAGCCGGGGAACGCGTCGCCGACGATCTCCGCGATGTCGCGCACGCGGTAATTCTGCTCGTTCGATCCGACGTTGAACACCTCTGCGTGCACGGCGTCGCGCGGTGCAGTAAGAGCGAGACGGATGGCCTTCGCGATGTCCAGCCCGTGCACGAGCGGGCGCCACGGGGTGCCGTCGGAGATCATCGCGATCTCCTTCGTCGTGTAGGCGAGCCCCGCGAGGTTGTTCAGCACGATGTCGAAGCGCATCCGCGGGCTCGCGCCGAACGCGGTCGCGTTGCGCATGAACACGGGGGAGAAGGCGTCGTCCGCCAGCAGCGTTACGTCGCGCTCGACCAGCGCCTTGCACTCGGCGTACGCCGTCTGCGGGTTCGTCGGGCTCGTCTCGTCGACCTCGCCGTCCGCGACGCCGTAGACGCTGCAGGACGACATGTAGACGAAGCGCTGCACGCCGGCCTGCTTGGCGATCCTGGCCAGCCGGAGGGAGCCCTGGTGGTTCACCTCGCTCGTGATCGTGGGGGAGAGCTGGCCGAGCGGGTCGTTCGACAGCTCGGCCATGTGCACGACCGCGTCCGCGCCGGCGAGGTCCTCCACCGTCACGTCCCGGACGTCCTTCACCAGGGTGTCCGGGGTGTGGTCGAGGCCGTTGTAGAGCCAGCCGGCCTTGTAGAAGCCGGTGTCGATGCCGAGGACCTCGTGGCCCTCACGCAGCAGCTCGTTACCGACGAGGCAGCCGAGGTAGCCCTCGGTGCCCGTCACGACGACCTTCACCAGACTTTCCAGTCCGCACGGCCCTTGTCCCACAGGCCGTTGAGCTCGCTGTAGTCCCGGTAGGTGTCCATGCCCATCCAGAAGCCCTCGTGGCGGTAGATGCCGAGCTGGCCGTCCGCGGCGAGCTGCTGCAGAGGAGCACCCTCGAACATCAGGTCCACGTTGTCGGCCTCCACGTACTCGTCGACCATCTCCCGCTTGAAGGAGAAGAAGCCGCCCGAGACCCAGCCCTCGCCGAGCTTGGGCTTCTCGCTGAACTCGGAGACGACAGCGCCGTCCACCCGCATCTCGCCGTAGCGGCTGGTCGGGTGCACGCCGGTGACGGTGCCGATCAGGCCGGACTCCACGTGCTGGCGGAACTGCTCGAGCACGTTCACAGAGCCGATCCCGTCACCGTAGGTGAGCAGGAAGTAGGGCGCGTCGAGGTGCTGGGCGACGCGCTTCAGCCGTGCACCGGTACCGGAGGTGAGGCCGGTCTCGACGAGCGTGACCTCCCAGTCCTCGATGTCGCCGTCCCGATGCCAGTCCGGGGCGCTGTCCTGGCCCAGCCGGATCGTGAAGTCGCGGGAGAGGGTGCCGTAGTCGCGGAAGAACCGGCGGATGTCCTCGCCCTTGTAGCCGAGCGCGAGCACGAAGCGACGGAAGCCGTACGAGCCATACAGCTTCATGATGTGCCAGAGGATCGGCCGGCCGCCGATGTCGATCAGCGGCTTCGGCAGCTTGTCGCTGGCCTCACGGATCCGGGTCCCCATGCCACCGCAGAAGATGACGACGGGGATGTCGGCGGGATCGGGCATCCCGGCCTGGTCGAACGAGCTCATGCTTCCTCCAACGGAGCACTGACGCCGGGGACTGCTGCCGCGGCGGCGGAGTCGGGTGCCGTCGAGTGGTCGACGGCGGCGACGATCACGCGTGGACGGCGACGGCCTCGGCCAGCACGCCGGATCGGGTCTCGTCGTCGTAGAACCCGCGGATCGCCTGCACGACGCGGTCGATCGTCGCCTCGTCCATGTAGGAGTGCAGCGGGAGCGTCAGAACCTGGCCCGTCGCCTGCTCGGTGACGCTCAGGTCACCGCGGCGGCTGTCGGCGTAGAAGGTGAAGTTGTGCGCGCCCAGGAAGTGGATCCCGGTGCTGATGCCGCGCTCCTTCAGGTGCGCGATCAGTCGACCGCGCTCCTCGTCGTCGCGCACCCGGATCACGTAGATGTAGGGCGCGACACCCGTCCAGTCCGTGTCGAACAGACGCACGCCCGGCAGGTCGCGGAGGCCGCGGTCGTACGCGCGGCAGTAGTCCTGCCGGTTCGCGATGAACTCGTGGATGAGCCCGAGCTGCGCCAGGCCGATCGCGGCCGGCACGGAGCCGAGGTGGCAGCGGAAGCCCTGCCGCACGACGTCGAAGTCCCAGTTGCGCTGGTTCCGGTAGCGGGCGTCGGTATCCGAATCGATACCCAGCATCCGCAGCTCGTGGAGCGCCTGCACGTCCGTGGGGTCGCGCGTGATGATCGCGCCGCCCTCGAGCGTCGTGATGGTCTTGACCGGCCCGAAGCTGAAGCACGTGATGTCGCCGAACGAGCCGATCATGCGGCCGTCGCTGCGCGAGCCGAACGCGTGCGCTGCGTCTTCGATGATCCGCAGTCCGTGGCGGTCGGCGATCTCCATCAGCTCGTCGAGCTTGCAGGGCAGGCCGAGATAGTCGACGGCGAGGATCGCCTTCGTCGCCGGGGTGATGAGCTTCTCGACCTGGGCCGGATCGATGCAGAGCGTGTCCGGCTCCACGTCGCAGAAGACGATGGAGGCGCCGGTGCGGGTGATCGCCTGGTGACCGGCGACATAGGTGAAGGACGGCGCGATGACCTCGTCCCCCGGCTGCAGCCCGATGAGGTTCGCGGCCAGCGCGAGCGCCTCCGTGCACGAGTTCGTGGCGACGGCGTGACGGCCGTCGAGCTCGAGGAAGCGGTCGATCTCGTCCTCGAACTGCTGGCTGAGCCGGCCCATCCCGAGCCAACCCGCGTCCAGCGCGCCGTCGACCGCCTGGTGCACCTCGACTCCGAGGTGCGGGCGGTACACGGGGACAGGCGCGAGGCTCGTGTCGTCGGGCTGGATGAGAGCGTCGGGCATCACAGTTCCTAGGATCCGTCAAGAGGGGTGGGATCCGATCACGGCGGGTGACAGCGCGAAGCTGAGGGCGATCGGCAGGGCGCCCAGACTCTACGCTCGACGTGCCCAACCGCCGTCTCCCCAGAACGGGGGACAGCAGCACGGCCGAAGGCGGCCCTCGTTCCTCAGTCCCGGCCTCGGGCGGCGCGGCCTCGCGGCAGCGCGCGCGCCCTGCCGCGCCGGCGACGATCGGCGAGTGCCGCTCGGTACACCTCCGTCATCTGCTGCTTCAGGTGCGCCATCGAGAACTCGGTGGCGGCTGCCTGCTTCGCGCGGTCGGAGCTCGCGAGCCACGTCCGCTCGTCGGCCCAGAGTCCTTCGACGGAGGTCGCCCACTGCGTGATGACCTGGGGGTCGGTCCGGTCGCCGCGGAGCACGACGCCCATGCCGATGCGGTCGACGTCTTCCGTGATGTCGCCGCACTCGGTCGTCGCGATGGGGGTGCCGAGCGCCGCCGCCTCGAGCGTGACCATCGGGAAGCCCTCCCACCGCGAGGTGAGCACGAGCACTCCGGCCGTGGCGATCAGCTCGAGGGCGCGAGCGCGCTCCGGCATCTCCTCCCACGACACCACGTCCTGCAAGCCGAGCTGCTCGAGGCGGGCGGTGAACTCGTCGGAGAGCGGACCCTCGCCCACCCAGACGGCGGTGAAGTCGGGGTCCGCGTCCCGGAGCGCGCGCGCGAGGTTCAAGAACGTGAGCGGATCCTTCTGCTCGACCAGCCGCCCGACGGCCACCGCGACGAGCGGAGTCGGGCGGGGCCGCGGGTGCGGGCGCTCGAGGAGCGAAGGGGGTGCTGCGTTCCGGACGACGACCAGCGCGCTGCTCGCGAGCCTGGGATACCGCTCCCGCAGCGACTCCGCCACCGCGTTCGAGACCGCGACCACGGTCCTCCCGCGGAACGAGAGCAGCGGTCGGTCGTCGTAGAGGTTGTGCACATGCTCGATCGAGCGCCGCCGCAGGCCGGTCGCGAACGCGAGCACCCCGAGACCTCGGTAGTGGGAGTGCACGAGATCGAATCGGCGCATCAGGAAGGGCATGCTCCGCAGCGGGACGATGTGCACCGGGAGCCCGGTCTCCTGCACGCGATCCAGCCATGGCCCGGCCCGGAACGCGGCGAATTCGATGTCGAACCGGTCTCCGAGCAGCCGGGCGAAGTCGATCATCACGGTGGTGACGCCGCCGGAGCGGAACTCGTCGACGCAGAGCAGGACCCTGGGTCGCCGGGGCCCGTGCGCCATCACCGGCGGACCTCGTCGAGAGGGGTGTGCCGTCCCCCAGCACCCGCTTTCGAGTCGATCAGCACCGGTTCAGTGTAGGGAAGGGCTCGCGGAGCGATCCTCCGGCCGCAGTCGGCGCGGCTCCCCGCGCGCGGTGAGGAGCTCGCCGCGACCGCTCAGACGCCGTCGAATGCCCTGGTTTCCCGCGGCATCGTCGAACGATGTGTTCACGTTCTGATCATGCCGGAGGCCTTCAGAGCATTTGCCCCTCTGAACAGGGGCTTTCCATCTCGGGTCATCTCTGATGTCATCGACTCGTGACGACCGTCCGCGAACGTTCCGTGCTGCCGCTCCGCGACGGGGTCGGAACTCCGTCGACGACCGGGCCGATGTTGGCCGGTTCGCTGGCGATCGCGCTGCTGCTCTTCGGCACCCGGTGGGGCAGCTACATCGGCTACAACGGCGTCGTCCTCCTCAGTGACGTGCTGATGACGTTCGCGGTGCTCCGCACCGTCATCCGGTCCGCGCGTGGCAATGCCGCGCTGCGGCCAGACGTGTCGAGCCGTTCCGCACCGTGGGCCCTGGCAGCGCTCGGCGGCTACGCCGTGCTGCGCTTCGTGCTCGGCGGCGACTTCTCCTTCGCCGCCATCCGCGACGGCGCTCCGTACATCTATGTGCTGCTCGGCCTGCTCGGCTTCTACGCCGTCCGGCGTGCGACCGCGGCGCAGCGCGCACGCACGGCGAAGCTGTTCGTCGTCGCGCTCGCCGCCCACGCGATCTGGTACACGGTCGTGCTCGCCCTGCCGGACCTGCCGACCTACCTGCCGCTGCTGAACGAGACGCAGGGCGTCTACGTCTTCAGCCAGCGTCCGGACGTCGACTGCGCGTTGATCGGCGTGCTCGCGGCCTATCTGCTGTGGCGCGCACTGCGCTTTCGGCGGTACGTGCCGCTGCTCGTGGTCCTCTACATCGCCTGCTGGCTGCCCATCGCGCTCTCCCTCAGTCGAGCCGGCCTGCTCGGCGCGGTGGTCGCGAGCGGGTTCGTGCTGCTGCTCATGCTGACGGACCGTCGTCGACCTCCGCTCAACCGGATCGCGGTGGGGTTCGTCGTCGTGGTGGCTGCGCTGCTCGGTGCCGGCCTGGTGCTCAGCTCCGACGTCGGTAGCAAGTTCATCGCCACCGTCGACCCGACCGCCGGCACCGCGGCGACCAACGAGGGCGAGATCGGCCAGGGCACGGCCCGAGCGCGGTCGAACGCCTGGAACCACCTCGTCGCCTGGGACTTCGAAGACGCCGGCCGCGCGACCGTCGGCGTCGGGTTCGGGCCGGACTTCCTCCGCGATTCCGGTTCGACCGTCCTGCTCGTCGGCGCAGCGCTCGACGAGGACGTCACGCCGCGCTCGCCGCACAACTACTGGCTGGGCTCGCTGTCCCGCCTCGGCACGATCGGCCTCGCGCTGCTCGTCGCCACGATCGCCATCACCCTCTGGCGCGCCTGGCGCAGTCGCTCCCTGCTGCGTGAGGACGGCTTCGCGCTGATCGTGGCCTCGATCGTGTACTCCCTGATCCTGCCCGCCAGCTTCGGCGTGGTGCTCGAGTCGCCGTTCGGGGCGATGCCGTTCTGGTGGAGCGTGGGGTGCGTGCTCGGTCTCGCGACCATGGCGTCCGCTCGTCCGCCCAAGTCCGGGCGACCCGGCTTCATCCGCCGCTGACCGCCCCTAAAGGGGGATACCCGTTCGTGACAACCGACCCGTACTGTTTCGACGGTTCCCGGCCACCCACCGGAACACGTCGACTCACCCGAACGACGACTCTCACTCAGGAGGCATGCCTTGGAGTTCCGTGACTACCTGAACGTGCTCACGCGCAGCTGGCCGGTGATCATCGTGCTCGCGCTGGTCGGCGCTCTGGGAGGCCTCGGCTTCGCCGAACTCCGCCCCGCGACCTACGAGTCCACCGCCCGCGCCATCGTCTCGACGCCGCCGGCGGAGAACGTCGGCGACCTCGGCGGAGCGCTGACCTTCGGCCAGCAGGCCGTCAGCGGCTACGCCGACCTCGCCACCACCGCGCTCGTGCTGCAGCCGGTCATCGACAGCCTCAAGCTCGACACCACGGTCGCTCAGCTCGCTCGTGACGTCGACGTCGTGCCGGTCACCGACCAGGCGGCGCTGTCCGTCTCCGTGCAGGCCTCGACACCGGCCGGTTCGGCGCGAGTCGCCAACGCCATCGTCGCCCAGCTCGCTTCCGCCGTGTCGGACCTCACCGGTGCCGACGCGGACGCGACAGGCGTCGAGCTGCTGGCCGTCGACCCCGCCGTGGCTCCTGCTGCACCCGCCGGCCCTCCGGCCTGGCTGCTCGCGGTCGGCGGTCTCCTCATCGGTCTCGTCATCGCGCTCGGCATCGGCCTCGCCCGTGAGCTGTTCGACACCCGTGTCCGCACCCCGCAGGATCTGGCGCGGGTCACCGACACCGCAGTCCTCGGCACCACCATCCGCGACGCCGCCGCCCACCGCCGCCCGCTTGTCGTCCGCGACGCCGCCGGCAGCCGCCGGGCCGAGGACTACCGCACCGTCCGGAGCAACCTCGGTTTCGCCGGACTGGACGAGAGCAAGCCCTCGATCGTGGTCACCTCGGCGCTCGCCGGCGAGGGCAAGTCCACCGCCGCCGCGAACCTGGCGCTCACCGTGGCCGACCTCGGCCGACGCGTGCTGCTCGTCGACGGCGACCTCCGCCGGCCCGGGCTGGCGAAGCTGCTCGGCATCGACGGGACGACCGGCCTCGCCGACGTCCTGGTCGGGGGAGCGACGTTCGAGCAGGCCGTGCAGCGATCGGTCGCCGACGCGATCGACGTGCTGCCCGCCGGCACGCTGCCGTCGAACCCGAACGAGCTCGCTCAGAGCGCTGCGATGGACGAGTTCCTCGACCTCGTCGCCGCCGAGTACGACCTCGTCATCATCGACACGCCGCCGCTGCTCGCGGTGTCCGACGCCGCCGTGCTGAGCCAGCGGGTGGGCGGGACCGTGGTGGTCGCCGCAGCCAACCGCGTGAAGCGCGCGCAGCTCGACTCGGCGCTCGCCGTGCTCGACCGCGCCGACGCGCGGGTGCTGGGCACCGTCCTGACCATGGTCTCGAACCGGGACGCCGAGCAGTCCGCCGTCCGATACGCGCAGGGACCCCAGGGCCCCGGCAGCGAGTCGAGCGCCGGCGCGTCCACCGCGACCGTCCGCATCAGCCGCCCCGCCGACCAGCAGCGGAGCGCGTGGTGAGCGCGCTGGACGAGTCACCGAAGATGAACATCGACGAACCGGAACCGCAGAGCCTGCGGAAGTCCTGGGCCGACCTGGTCCAGCCGATCGCCGGGCTGCCGTTCGTGGCGCGCGCGCCTCGAGAGGCCGCGATGGACGTCGCGATCGCAGCGATCGAGCCCAACCGGACCCACGGCGACCACGTGCACCTCGCGAACGCCTACTCGGTGTCGCTCGCGTCGACCGAGCCCGACGTCGCAGCGGTCTTCGAAGACCGCCGCGGCTGGCTGCTGCCCGACGGCAAGCCGATCACGTGGGTCTCTTCGCTCCGCGGCGGCACGAACCGGCTGCACCAGGTCCGTGGGCCCCAGTTCATGCTCGACGTGATCGACGTCGGCCGTCAGGTGGAGCTGCGGCACTTCCTGCTGGGCGGCAGCCCCGAGGTGCTCGAGCGACTGCGCGAGAACCTGGCGAAGGACTTCCCGGGCGTCATCGTCGTCGGGGCCGAGTCCCCGCCGTTCAGGTCGCCGACCAAGCAGGAGCTGATCGAGCGCGACGCGCGCATCCGGGCATCCGGAGCGCAGGTCGTCTGGGTCGGTCTCGGCACGCCGAAGCAGGATTTCGAGGCTGAGCGCATCGCTCGCTCGCTGCCCATCGTCTCGGTGGCGGTCGGCGCAGCGTTCGACTACGCGGCCGGCACCCTCGTGCCGGCCCCGCACTGGGTCTCCGCGATCGGCTTCGAGTGGCTGTGGCGGTTCGCCGCCGAGCCCCGTCGGCTGTGGCGTCGCTACACGGTGGGGAACGCGCTCTTCCTGCTCGCGGTCGTCCGCCCGCGTCGTCAGCGGCACCGCGAGTTCGCCCTGCACCGTCACCACTGAGTCCCCGTCCCCACGACGTCGTCGTCCCGCGACGCGTCTTCCCCTGACGCGTCTTCACCCGACGCGTCGTCCCCATACGCGTCCGGCCCAAACGCGTCCGGCGCAACGCGTGCCGTCGCGGCCTGCGACGTCTACCGTACGTTCGGAAGGAGGTTGCTGCGTGCGCGACACCCATGCTCGACGCGTCGTCGTGATCAGCCAGCTGCCCCCTCCGGTGCACGGCTCCACGATCATGACGCGGCACTTCCTCGACGCGATGCGGGCGATCGGGACGAGCGCGCGGCTCGTCGATCGCCGCTTCAGCAGATCGGCCGACGAGGTCGGCCGGGCGAGCGGCGGCAAGGCGCTCGCGGTCCCGTCCCTGGTCTCCCGGTTGCTCGCGGCGACGCGTCGACGGCCCGCCGCAGCGATCCTCTTCATCACCAACCGGCCTGGCTCGTTCCTCGTGGACTCTCTGCTGGTGAGGCTGCTGAAGGGACGGGGCGTGCCGCTGGTCCTCTACGTGCACACGGTCGGCTTCGCCGGCCTGGCGGCGCGCGGAGGTGCCTGGAAGCGCCTCGTCCGATCGACGCTGGATGCGGGTGACCGGGTCGTCGTGCTGGGCGATCGCCTCGTGCACGATGTCGCAGCGTTTGTACCGCCCGCGCGCATCCGCGTCGTCCCCAACACCGCAGGCCAGGTGCCGGCCGCGCAAGCGACGACCCTCGCTCAGGGCGGATCGTCGGCCTGCGTGCTCTTCCTCTCCAATCTGCTGCCGGAGAAGGGCGTCGACGACTTCATCGGGGTGGCCGCCTCCCTCGTCGAACGCGCTCCCTCCGTCGACTGGCGGTTCCGCATCGCCGGTGCGGGCTCGCCCGAACGCATCGGGGAGATCTCGCGCCATCTCGATCGCGCCGGCATCGCCGACCGCACCGAGCTGCTCGGCGCGGTCGACGTCGACGACAAGTGGCGCGTCCTGCGCGAGGCGTCCGTCCTGGTCTTCCCGTCCCGGTACCCGTATGAGGCGCAGCCGCTCACGATCGTCGAGTCGCTCTCCGTGGGCACCCCGGTCGTCGCCTACGACATCGGCGGCATCGGCGACCTGGTCGGCGAGCACGTCGGCGCGCTCGTGCCGGCCGGGGATCGACCTGCGATGGTCGACGCGCTGCTCGCGCTCGAGCAGGACGGCACGCTCGGCGGGCGCCGGAGGGAGAGCGTGCTCGAGCACGCAGCGCGCAGCCACTCCGCAGCGGCCTACGCGGGCGCGTGGCGCGGGGTACTCGACGAGGTGTCCGCCCCCATCGCCTCGCAGTCGGAATCCGTCGACGACGGCTTCGCGGGTGACTTCGCCAGCTTCGTGCGCCTCGTGCGGGAGGACTGGCGCGCGAACCCCCGCGACTTCAAGCCCAGGACGGTGCTCCTCGGATTCCGCTTCGCGCAGCTCGCCATGGGTTCGCGCGATCGTCTCCGCCTCCGCGCCGTGCTGCCGGTCGCGCTCTACCGCGCATGGACGGAGTGGGGGTACGGCCTCGAGCTCCGACCCAAGACCCGGATCGGCGGCGGACTCACGATCTACCACGGCTTCGCGCTGGTCGTGAACGATCACACCGTGATCGGGCGCGGTGTCGTCCTGCGCAACGGCGTCACGATCGGGAACCGCGAGAGCGACGGCGGCAGCCCCCGCATCGGGAACGATGTGCAGATCGGCGCCGGCGCCATCCTGCTCGGGCCGATCACCATCGGCGATGGCGCTCGCGTCGGCGCGGGCGCTGTCGTCCTGCACGATGTGCCGGCGGGCGCCGCGGTCGTCGGCAATCCGGCGAGGATCGTGTCCGAAGCACCCGTTCCGGACGGAACCGGTCGGTGAAGACGCCGTCCAAGGTGCTGGCGGGCTTGTTCGACGCCGGCGCCGCAGCGGCGAGCACGTTCCTCGCCGGACTCACCGCGATCCGCGATCTCGAGGGCAACGTCCTCGCCCTCTACGTGCTCTTCTTCTCCGCGACCCTGGTGGCGATGTCGCTGCCCAGGCAGCTCGTGTTCGTCCCGTCCGAGCTGAAGGCGAACCTCCAGCCGACCGTGGTCGCGCCCGCGGTCTCCCGGGACGGGCTCCGCGCCGTCCCCATCGACGCGCTCACCGCTCTGCTCGTCGCGGTGAGCGGCGCCTCGCTGTTCGGTCGAGTCCCGCTCTCGTCGTACCTCGCGCTCGCCATCACCGCCGCCGCCTTCGCGGTGCTCTCGCCGCTGCAGGACCACCTGCGCAGCGCACTGCACCTGGTCGGCAGGCACTGGTCGGCCGCCACGTGTTCCCTCGTCGTGCTGGCGGTCGTCGCGACGGTCGCGATCGACGCCCTGCTCGCGCCGCCGGCGTCGGGTGCGGAACTGCTGCCGTTCGGCGCCCTGTTCCTCGGGAAAGCGATCTCGATGGGCG
>NZ_CAXTHO010000023.1:20398-27466 GCF_964244015.1 uncultured Amnibacterium sp.
CTTCCTGCTTCGCGGCGCCGCCCGGTACACCGCCTACCGTCCCGATCCGTTCCGTGTCCGTGTCCGCTTCCTGTTCGCGGAGATCGCCGTCCAGGCAGCGTGGTTCGGCTGCAACCAGGCCGTGCTGTTCAGCGTGTCCGCAACAGCGCTCGGCGACCTCGAGGCGGCGCGCGTCGTCGCGTCCCCCCTGAACATCGTCATCGTCGGGCTGCTGACCTTCTTGAACCCGTCCCTGCTGCGCGCGCTCAGCGCCGGCCGGACGAACGCAGCCGGGCTGCGAACCCGGATGGTGCGGATCTTCGCCGTCGTGACCGCTGCGGGAGTCGTGTACTTCCTCGCGATCGCCGTGAGCGTCGACCTCATCACCGTCGTGTTCGACCGACCCACCGATCTGCCGCTCGTCGGCGCGCGCCTCGTCGCGGTCATGCTGGAGGGCCTCAGCATCGTCGTCATCCAGCTCATCTTCGCGATGGGGCGCAGCCGCGGCGCGTTCGGCCTCAGCGCCGTCGCTGCCGGTATCGGGCTGCTCACGACGATCGCTCTGCTTCCGCTGCTCGGCATGTTCGCACTGCCCGCAGGCCAGGCGTTCGGCATGCTGGTCAGACTCGTCAGCGCGCTGCTCTTCGTCCGTCGTGACCTGCGCCGCGGCGCAGCACCGACCGACGACCCAGATCCATCCGCGGACGAGCTGCTCGCACGCCGCACCGTTGAAGAGGAGACCGCCCTGTGACCGACGAAGCCCCCCCGCACGGCTCGCCAGAGATCACCGCCATCATGGCGGTGCTGAACGGCGCGGAAGTCATCACCGAAGCGGTGAGGTCCGTCCAGGCCCAGACGTTCGAGGACTGGGAGCTGATCATCGTCGACGACGGCTCCACCGACGGCACCGGTGACGTCATCCGCCCCTTCGCGGACGAGGACCCGAGGATCACGATCCTCACGATGCCGAAGCGCGTCGGCGTCGCCGCAGCGCGCAACCACGCCTTCGCGATCGCCCGCGGATGGCTGACCGCGATCACGGACGCCGACGACATCGCCGTGCCCGAACGGTTCACGAAGCAGCGGCAGGCGTTCCTCGACGATCCCGAACTCGGCCTCCTCGGTACGCAGGCCTACGAGTTCGGGGACTGGGGGAGCGGCAGGCTCGCGCAGAAGTTCCCGGAGTCGCAGGCGGACATCGACGAGGTGTTCCGACGCGGCAAGATGGGCGTGAACCACCCCACCGCGATGTACCGGACCGCCCTGGCGCAGGCGGTCGGCGGCTACGACGAGGCCTGCACGCGCTCCGAGGACCTCGGGATGTTCCGGAAGATGTTCCCCGTCAAGAAGGCGTCGCTGTCCGAACCGCTGATCGGGTACCGCACGGCTCAAGCGGTCACGATCAAGTACGTGTGGCGGGAGACCTACTGGGCGTACCTGGCGCAGGACCGGAACGCGCTGGGCGGCACCGAGTCCGTCGGGTACGCCCGGCTTCCGCCGCGGCGGGTGCTCGACGCGGCCATCGCGACCGCCAGGAACTTCACCGTCAGGACGCTGCGCGAGCGCGGCATCCTGAAGGGCGAGATGGGCGGCGCACGATGAGCGCCGCTTCCTCGCCGGCCATCCGCTCCGAGACGCCGACCCGGCACGCGCGGTCCTCATCGCGCGTCGTCGCCGCGTCGGCTCGCCTCCATTCCACCATCTGACTGAGGAGTCCACGATGTTCAAGAAGGTTGCGTTCATCACCGGGATCACCGGTCAGGACGGTTCGTATCTGGCCGAGCTGCTGCTGCAGAAGGGCTACGAGGTGCACGGGTTGATCCGTCGCGCGTCGACGTTCAACACGGCGCGGATCGATCACCTGTACACGGATCCGCACAATCCGGACGCGAAGCTGTTCCTGCATTACGGCGATCTGTCGGACGGCGCCCGTCTGGTGACGCTGCTGTCCGAGATCAAACCGCAGGAGGTGTACAACCTCGGGGCGCAGTCCCACGTGCGGGTGAGTTTCGACGAGCCGGAGCACACCGGTGACACGACGGGGGTGGGCGCGATGCGGCTGCTCGAGGCGGTGCGTCTCGCGGGGCTGCACTGCCGGTTCTACCAGGCGTCGTCGAGCGAGATGTTCGGTGCGACGCCGCCGCCGCAGGACGAGAACACTCCCTTCTACCCGCGCAGCCCCTACGGTGCCGCGAAGCTGTACGCGTACTGGGTGACGAAGAACTACCGCGAGGCGTACGGGATGTTCGCGGTGAACGGGATCCTGTTCAACCACGAGTCCCCGCGCCGCGGGGAGACCTTCGTGACCCGCAAGGTGACCCGCGCGGTCGCTCGCATCAAGGCGGGCGTGCAGTCGGAGCTGTTCATGGGCAACCTGGACTCGATCCGCGACTGGGGGTACGCGGCGGAGTACGTGGAGGGGATGTGGCGGATGCTGCAGGCCGATCAGCCCGACGACTACGTGCTCGCCACGAACGTCGGCTACACGGTCCGGGAGTTCCTGGAGACCTCGTTCGGTCACGTCGGCCTGGACTGGCAGGAGTACGTGAAGTTCGACGAGCGATACCTGAGGCCCACGGAGGTCGATGCGTTGATCGGCGACGCGACGAAGGCGCGGACCGAGCTGGGCTGGACGCCGACGGTCGACGGTCTGCAGCTCGCGAAGCTGATGGTGGAGGCCGATGTCGAGGCGCTCTCCCACGAGGGACGGCCGTGGATCGACACCGTCAGACTCGACTCCTGGCAGAACCGCAGGAACAGCACCTTCAAGGTCGAAGCGTGAGCGGAGCGTCGGACCGGGTGGACTACACCCCGTCCGCGCTCGACCGCGACGCCGTCGTCTACGTGGCTGGCCATCGAGGCCTCGTGGGTTCGGCGATCTGGCGCAAGCTGAAGGCCGAGGGGTTCACGGACCTCGTCGGCCGCACCAGCGCAGAGCTCGACCTGAAGGACAGGGACGAGGTCTTCGACTTCTTCGCGGAGGTGAAGCCGCGGTACGTCGTGCTCGCAGCCGCGAAGGTCGGCGGGATCCTCGCCAACAGCACCTACCCGGTGGAGTTCCTCAGCGACAACCTGCGCATCCAGACGAACGTGATGGACGCGGCGCTCGCGCAGGAGGCGGAACGGCTGCTGTTCCTCGGCTCGTCGTGCATCTATCCGAAGTTCGCGCCGCAGCCGATCAAGGAGGACACCCTCCTGACCGGCCATCTGGAGGAGACGAACGACGCGTACGCCATCGCGAAGATCGCCGGCATCCTGGGCGTGCAGTCGGTCCGGCGCGAGTACGGGCTGCCGTGGATCTCGGCGATGCCGACCAACCTCTACGGGCCGAACGACAACTTCTCGCCCCAGGGCTCGCACGTGCTGCCGGCGCTGATCCGCCGGTACGACGAGGCGCGGGCATCAGGTGCCGATTCGGTCACGAACTGGGGGACCGGCTCGCCGCGACGCGAGTTCCTCCACGTGGACGACATGGCCGACGCCTGTCTGCACCTGCTCGAGCACTACGACGGGGGCGATCAGGTCAACGTCGGCACCGGTACCGACGTCACGATCCGGGAGATCGCGGAGACCGTCGCCGAGGTCGTCGGATACTCGGGTCGGACGGAGTGGGACACGTCCAAGCCGGACGGCACCCCTCAGAAGCTGCTCGACGTCTCCAAGCTCGCCGACGCCGGCTGGACCGCCAGGATCGACCTCCGCACCGGCCTCGAATCCACGGTGGACTGGTACCGGGACGCGAAGGACCTCGTCCGGACCTGAACGCCGAAAAAACCCGGCCGATCGCGCCGCACCCCCCTTTCCGGGGGATTGCGGCGCGCCGCGGTTGGTCGGAGAATCTTCACCACTGTCCGCTTCAGAGGAAGGACGGCGTCGGATACACCCACCCGAGTTCGCCGCCCCGTCTCGAAACCCTGTGCAGCCGCTCGATCGGCTACCCGAGCTCAGGAGAACCCCCCACCGTGCGCGCTCATCCCCGATCATTCGACCCTCCGCTGCGCTCACCGCTGCCGCCCGAGGAGCAGCGCACGTCCGCTGACCGGCTGCTGCAGCAGAACCGCAACGGCGACGTCGTGATCCCCCTCGACCTCGGTGAGATCGTGCTGCTGCCCCGGCTGTGGGACCTCGATCTCGTCGACGCCGGCCAGGACGGAGTCCTGATGCGTTCGAGGACACTCGCCGTCGAGGTCGTCTTCGACGACGGCAACGCTGCGGTCGTCGACGTCCATGCGGACCAGCTCGGTCTGGAGATCCTGCCGTGAAGCGCGTGCACGACGTCGTGATCGTCGGCGGAGGCATCGCGGGCACGCTCGCGGTCCTGACCGCCGTCGATCGAGGACTCGATGTCGCGTGGATCGCGGACGAGGTCGGATTCGACGCCCAGTCGGCGCACTGGCACGGCCACCTGCATCGAGGAAGGCTCTACGACCCGGAGCGCGAGGCCGACCTGATCGACGAACTCGGCCAGAACGTGCCGTTCTGGTGGAGCAACCCCGTCATCGGGTTCCACACCACGGTCCAGACCGTGGCGCTCGGCCACGAGGAGGAGTGGGCCACGGCGTTCCGGAACCGGATCGGTGGTTCGGCCGCCGGTGAGCAGGAGCGCCCGGACTACGTGCGGGACGACGTCCTCACGGTGCGGACCGACGAGGCCGTGCTGGATGGTCCCTCCTTCCTCAGCGTCGCGCGTGAGCTCGGCGCGATCGACAGTCTTCTGATCTCCGGGCGGTGCACATCGCTGCGCCGCCGGTCTGACGGGTTCTGGGAAGCCGGTGCCGTCACGTCGGCGGGCGAGACGGTCCGCGTCCGCGCGCAGCGCGCGGTGCTCGCGACCGGCATCCACAACCCGGCCCTGACGCCCGCATCGGTTCTCCCGGACCGTGAGGCCAGCGCTCGGCTCTCGCGGATGCTGGTGCTCCGAGGTGTGCTCCCGAGCGCAGCGGCGATCATCCCGTCGCGAGCGGCTGGAGGTCTCTTCTTCGACTCGCGGGAGTGCCCGGCGTCGGGTGGTGCTGAGCGGGTGTGGCTCGTGTCCGACGGATTCTCATCCAGCGGCTCCGTGTCACCGAGCGTGCTCACCGACGCCTGGTGGGCGTGCTCGGTGATGGAGCGCCTGCGAGGGTTCGTCCGCGACGACCTGCTCGACGAGGTCCAGGTCGCCGCCTACCGGGCGCCGAAGTCGCGCGTCGAGTCCAGCCCCGCCGCGGTTCCTGCACGCGGCTTCGCGGTGGACCGCGAGCGCGGTTTCGTCTCCCTCATGCCGTCGAAGTGGTCGACCGCACCGACATCGGCGGTGGAGTCCCTCGCCGCGATCCTGCCCGATCCCGAACCGCTCGCGGCGCGGATCGCCCGCCTCGCTGAACGCTTCGCATCGGCGAAGGTCCCCGAGGTACCGGCGTTCAGGGAGACGTGGGAGAGCGTCGATCAGTGGGTCGCCGCACGCGACCTCTCCCGCCCGGGTGTCGAGGCGCTGAGGGCCGCCTCCCGCATGTTCAGCGAGCACGAGGTCGTCAAGATCTCCCGCTCCGTCGCCTGATCAGTGCCTGACGCGCGGTGCCATCCGGCACCGCGCGCCAGTGCTCAGAGAGGGTCAGTGCTCAGAGCACGACCCGGACCGCGCCGAGGCCGACGCCGGCGGTCCAGTCGTTCGACGACCAGCCGCTGATCGCCCCGCAGTTGCCGCCGTCCCAACCGCCGGACTTCATGCCGGAGGGTTTCGCGAAGTCGACGGTGTTGCCGGCGACCTGGATATCGGAGCACCCGGCGTCCTGGCCCCAGACGTAGATCCCGACGTTGGACGAAGCGCGGGGCTGTCCGAGGATCGTGTTGCCCGTGACGCGGATGTCGGAGCCCCCGGCGACGCCGATGCCGACCTGGCCGGGGTTGACGAGCACGTTGTCCTTCACCACGACGTGGGAGCCGCCGCCGTCGCCGAGCATCATCCCCGAGCCGGAACCGCTGGTCCAGTTGGTGCCCTCGAACCGGTTGTCGGCGATGACGAGCGGGTTGCCCGCGTCGTGGCCACCGCTCTTGTAGATGGAGATGATGTCTTCGGTATCGCCGCCGGACCCGCTGTTGTGGCTGATGGAGCCGCCGGTGGAGTTGACCCACTGGGTGAAGTTCCCGCGGTTGGAGCCGTTGCGCTCATGGGGGCCGGCGATGTTGCGGTAGCGGTTGTACTCGATGGTGACGTCGGTGGAATCCGTGACGAAGATGGGTTCTGCGTCGTCGATGAAGTCGTTCTGCACGATGCGGACGTTGTGGCAGTTCCGGATCGTAATGGCCGGTGTGTCGTTGCCGATCGCCTTGAAGGTCTTGCCGCTGATGGTGACGTTCGACTGCCCGTCGCAGGTCACCTTCCCGGAGACCGGTCGCGACCCGAACGCCGCGGTGAACCCGTCGGCGGTCTTCGTGGACTCGGGCTGCGGCGCCGCGGGCGATGCCGTTGCAGACGCCGTGCTCGTCGGGGATGCCGAGGCCGACGGCGAGGCCGTAGCCGTAGCCGACGAACTCGACGTGGGGCTGCTCGACACCGACGCGGTCGGTGCGGGGCTCGATGTGACCGGTCGGGGCGCGGGAGAGTCGCTCGCCGACGCCGTCGAGGGGGTAGCGCTGCCGTCGGCGCGCCACTCCACCTCCTGCAGGGAACCGAGGCTCCCGTCGTGCTCGGAGATCCAGGCGAGCACCTTGTCGAGGCACTGCTCGTACCGCCGCTCGCGGCTGAGTGAGTTGTCGGAGATCTTCATGCACGCGGAGACGGCGGTCCTCGTGTGCGCTTCGCTCGGCTCGGTGGGAACGGTGGTCAACGCGACGATCAGCGCGCCGGTCAGCGCGGAAGCGCCGACGACGGCGAGCAGGGTGGAGCGGGAACGCTGCCGCAGAAGTCTCGCAGTCGCCTTCGGTGCTGCTCGGTAGGTCGTCCGGCGCCGCATGTGTC
Organism: uncultured Amnibacterium sp.; assembly: GCF_964244015.1. Taxonomy (NCBI): domain Bacteria; kingdom Bacillati; phylum Actinomycetota; class Actinomycetes; order Micrococcales; family Microbacteriaceae; genus Amnibacterium; species uncultured Amnibacterium sp. The sequence goes on from NZ_CAXTHO010000023.1 coordinate 27,315, forward strand.
TCCTCAGCCGTGTCGGCTTCGAGCGGGGCCGAACCCGGCCGCGCCCGTTGCACCCCCGAAGTGGGGTGATCCGCGGACACGGTAGGTGGGCCGGGAGGAGCTCTCCGGGTCCTGTCGTGGCGTGTTGCCGACCTATTCCGGCCTCCGGAAGC
>NZ_CAXTHO010000024.1:0-27454 GCF_964244015.1 uncultured Amnibacterium sp.
TGGCGAGGGTGATCGGCGAGGACGGCGAGGTGCGCGGCATCCTGTTCCTCGAGGACGTCATCGAGGAGCTGGTCGGCGAGGTCCAGGACGCGACCCGACGTTGACGTTTCGTCGTTCAGGAGTCTTGGCGCGGCGAAGCCGTCGCTAGAACTCCTGAACGACGAAAAGTCGCTCAGACCAGGGACTCCAGGAACGCTCGCAGCGACGCCGGGTCCGTGTAGACGTGGCCGGTGATGCCGATCGACTCGGCGCCGCGCACGTTGGGCTCGCGGTTGTCGACGAAGACCAGATCCTCGGGAGGCAGCCCCAGCGCCTCCGCCGTGTGCCGGTAGATCGCCGGGTCGGGCTTCAGCAGCAGCAGCTCGCCCGAGACGAGGACCTGCTCGAACAGCGCGCCGATGGGGGAGAAGCGGAACGCCGAGCCGTAGTCGGGGTGCGCGTTCGACAGCAGCGCCAGGCGGGTCCCGCCCGCAGCGAGGTCGGCCAGGACCCGCACCGCCTCCGGGTCGGCCGAGGTCCAGCCGCGGAAGTCGAGCGCCCACATCCGCTGGGCCTGCGGCACGTCCCACTCGAGGCCGAGCGCCGCCCCGATGCCGAGCCAGTACTCGGTGGTGGAGATCAGACCCTCGTCCAGCCGGTCGCGGTCCGCGTCGTAGGCGCGCAGGAGGTCCTCCACGGGGACACCGGCGGCCTCGGCCATCCGAGCCCGGTCCTCCTCCGACGGCGAGAAGGAGATCACCTCGCCGTAATCGAAGACGACCGCTCGGCCCGGCAGGGAGATGCTCACGAGCAGCCACCGTACCCAGGGGCGCTGGTCGAGCCGTGGCAGGCTCGGCCGCGTGACGGCAGGGTCGTACGGATGACAAGGGGCTTCTCGGCGGTGGAGGCGGCGCGGGCGATCGCGGTGCCGACCGGTGCGAGCGACAAGTACTCGCGAGGCGTGCTCGGGGTCGTGACCGGCTCGGACGAGTTCCCCGGCGCCGCGGTGCTCGGCGTCGAGGCCGCGTCGCGGACCGGCGTGGGCATGATCCGCTACCTCGGTCCCGACCGGGCTGCCGCGATGGTGCTGGCCCGTCGCCCGGAGGCGGTGACCGCCGAAGGTCGCGTGCAGGCGTGGTTGCTCGGTTCCGGCACGTCGCCCGGGCGGGACGACGACGAGCGCATCCGGCTGATGAACGTGCTGGACCAGGGCCTGCCGACCCTCCTCGACGCCGGCGCGCTCGACCTCGTACCGGAGGCGACGGGGCCGACGGTCATCACGCCGCACTTCGGCGAGCTCGTGCCGGTGCTGAGAGCGGTCGGCGTCGCGGTGACGAAGGACGACGTCGCCGCCGATCCGGAGCGCTGGGCGGTCCGCGCCGCAGCCGAGACCGGCGTCACCGTGCTGCTGAAGGGCGAGACGACGATCGTCGCCGATGCGACCGGGCTGCGCTTCGCGGTCCGGTCCGGGCCGCCGTGGCTCGCGACCGCCGGGTCGGGCGACGTGCTCGGCGGGGTGCTCGGCGCGCTGCTGGCCACCCATCAGGCGGAGCTGGCCGAGCGGCCGGAGCTGCTGGCCGAGCTCGCGGGCGCTGCCGCCTGGATCCACGGCGAGGCAGGTGCGGTCGCCTCGGGCGGCGGGCCGATCCAGGCGCTCGACATCGCCGAAGCCCTGCCGGCCGTCATCAGGAGGCTCCTCGCCGGCATATAGCCGATCCATAGCCGAATCGACCAGGTCGACCCCGAGCCTGCGGCTACGGTCGAACGGCGACGTCGACTCCGGCGCGCGAAGGGAGCTCCGCCGCATGACGATCCGCCCCCAGCACGCCGCACGTGCCGCCTCCGCCGCCGCGCTCGCCGCGGTCGCGATCGGCGTCCTCGCCTCCTGCTCGTCGCAGACCGCAGCCGGCGAGACCGGCAGCGGCAGCGCTCCGAGCGGCACGAGCGCCTCGAGCGACACGGCGAGTTCCAGCACTTCCGGCAGCTCCGGCACTTCCAGCAGTTCGAGCAGCTCGAGCACCGCCGGCGCGAACGGCACCTGGACCGAGAGCGGCAGCTACTCGACTCCCGGTGGGCAGGAGTCCGTCAAGGTCACCCTGACGGCGAAGGCCGGCACCGTGACCGCCGTGAAGGTGACCGGATCCGGCGGCACGCCGAACTCGCAGCAGTACCAGTCGGCCTTCACGTCCGGGATCTCCTCCGCGGTGGTCGGCAAGCCCCTCGCGACGCTCAAGGTCGGCGCGGTCAGCGGCTCCTCGCTCACCGGCAACGGCTTCAACGCCGCGGTCGAGAAGATCCGCGCGGACGCGGCCTGACGTGCTCGCCCCCGGAGGCGTCCGCACGAGCCTCTCGTTCGAGGCGATCGGCACGCGGTGGACGATCACCACGGCCGAGCCCATCGACGTCGCGCTCGCAGAGCGGCTCGCGCAGGTGATCGCCGACTACGACGGCACGTGGTCGCGGTTCCGCGACGACTCCGGCGTCGCCCGGATCGCGCGCGGAGCGGCCGTGGACCTCGGTCCCACCGCGCCGCCGCTGCTCGACCTGCTCGACGACCTGCGGAGGCGGACCGGCGGCGCGATGGATCCCTTCGTCGCCGCGTCCCTCGACCACCTCGGCTACGGCGCGTCCGGCGACCTGACCGCTCTGCCCGGCTACCTCCCGGCGCCACGGGCGGCGCTCGCCCGGACCGGCACCACCGTGCGCGCCGAGCCGCCGGCGCTGCTCGACGTCGGCAGCGCCGGCAAGGGGCAGCTCGTCGACCTCGTCGCCGCCGAGCTCGCCGACGCCGGGAGCGGTGATTCGATCGTCGACGCGAGCGGCGACATCCGCGTCTCCGGCGCCCCGCTGCGGGTCGCCCTCGAGCATCCCTTCGACCCGACCGCGGCGATCGGCGTCGTCGAGGTGACGGACGGTGCGATCGCCGGCTCGGCCGTCAACCGGCGCGACTGGAGCGCGGAGGGGGGCCGCCGCCTCCATCACGTGCTCGACGCGCGCACCGGCCGCCCGGTCGAGACGATCGCGGCGACCTGGGTGCTGGCGGACACGGCGATGCTCGCCGACGCGCTCGCCACGGCGCTGTTCCTGGTCGCACCGGAGGAGCTGCTGGGCGCCTACGACTTCCGCTACGTCACGATGCGGACCGACGGCGTCGCCTCCTGGTCGCCCGACCTGCCCGGGGAGGTGTTCCGTTGAGGCCCCTGCTCTCCCGCGTCGACGCGGGCATCGGCCGGGTGCCGATGCTGCGGCTCGTGCTCGCCGGGCTGATCGCGCTGGCCGTCGCCGCGCTGGTGCTGTCCGCCGTCGGGGTGCTGCAGTTCCCGTTCGCCGCCCTGCTCGCCACCCTGGTCGTCGCGGTCGCCGCGTCCTGGATCGGTGACCGGGGGATGGCGGCGCTCGCCCGCGCGCGGCCGGTGGGGGAGTCGGCGCTCGTCACCGGGCTGATCCTGTTCCTCGTCGTCTTCCCGGCCTCGACGCCCACCTCCCTGCTGCTGACCGCCGCCGCCGCGCTGGTCGCGAACGCGTCGAAGTACCTGATCCGGCTCGGCGGCCGGCACGTGCTCAATCCGGCCGCGACCGGGCTCTTCGTCGTCGGGCTCACCGGCCTCACCGGCTCGGCGTGGTGGGTGGCGACCCCGCTGCTGCTGCCGATCCTCGTCGTCGCGGTGGTGCTGGTGATCGTCAGGACGCGGCTCGTCGGGCCGGTCGTCGTGCTCGTCGTGCTCGGCGCGGTCCTGCAGACCGCCGCGGTCGTGGCCACCGGCGCCGACGTCCTCACCGCCGCGGCGCTGCTGCCGTCGACCCCGCTGCTGTTCCTCGCCGGGATCATGTTCACCGAGCCGATCACCCTGCCGCCGCGCCGCGGGCAGCGGTATGCGGAGGCGGTGCTCGTCGCGATCCTGCTCGCGGTGCCCTACATCGCGCCGATCTCGCTGCTGACGCTGCGGCCGACGCCCGAGCTCGCCCTGCTGATCGGCAACGTCTTCGCGCTGATCGTCGCGCGGCCGGTCGCGTCGGGGATGCGCCTGGTCGAGCGACGGGTCCTCACCCCGACCGCCGTGGAGTTCGCGTTCCGGCCCGACCGGCCGCTGCCGCATCGCGCGGGCCAGTACCTCGAACTGCACGTGCCGCACCGCCGGGCCGACTTCCGCGGCACGCGACGCAGCTTCACGATCGCGTCCGCGCCGGAGGAGGCGGACGGCACCGTCCGCGTCGCCGTGCGCCTCAGGAAACCCGCGAGCAGCTTCAAGCGTGCGCTCGACGAGCTGCCGGTCGGCTCCCCGGTACGGGCGGTGACCGTCACGGGCGGCTTCACGCTGCCGGACGACCGCACCGTCCCCCTCGTGCTCGTCGCGGGCGGGATCGGCATCACCCCCTTCATCAGCCAGCTGCGGCACGACGCCGCCGAGGTCGCCGCCGGTGCCCGCGCGCGGGACGTGCTGCTCGTCGACCGGGTGCCGGGGGCAGACGAGATCCCCTACCTGCCCGAGCTCGCGGCGACCGGTGTGCGGGTGCTGCTGGTCTGTCCGGACCCGGAGGCGCTGCCGCCGCTCCCGGACCACTGGCACGTGGTGCGGGCCTTCGACGCGGCGGCCCTCGCCGCGGTGCTGCCGGATCCTGCCTCGCGAGTCGCCTACGTCTCGGGGTCCCCGAGCTTCCTCGGCACGGCCAGGTCGGTCCTCGCGCAGGTGGGCGTGCGCCGCGTCCGCACCGACGCCTTCGCCGGCTACTGAGCACCACCTCGACCGCGCGAATGTCGGTACGGTCGCCCGTGTGACCGAACCGCGGCGCCCGCGTCCCGCGTCGACGGTCCTGGACCGGTCGCTGCTCGCGGCCGCGTTCGTCGTGACCCATGTCGTGCTGTCGGTGCTCGACTACACCGGCGCCCCGAACCAGCCGGCCGGCGACGTCACCGGGGTCTACCGGTTCTGGATCGACTACTGGCACGCCACCGGCTCCCTCGTGGGCATCGACACCGAGTGGGTGTACCCCGTCGCCGCCCTGCCGCCGATGCTGATCGCGGGTCTGCTCGGCGACGGCCCCTACCTGCTCGTCTGGCTCGTGATGGTCGCGGCGCTGGACGCGGTCGCACTCGTCCTGGTCGCCAGGAGGGGGCGCGCGCTGGCCTGGTGGTGGCTCGCCTTCACCGCGCTGCTCGGCCCGGTCGCGCTGGCGCGCATCGACGCGATCGCGCTGCCGCTCGCCGTGGTCGGCGTGCTGCTGCTCGCCGACCGGCCCGCGGTCGCGGCGACGCTGCTCACCCTCGCGGCCTGGATCAAGGTGTGGCCCGCCGCGCTCGTCGCCGCGGTGCTGCTGACCGGCCGGCGCCTCGCCGTCACGATCTCCGCTGCAGCGCTCACCTCCGCCGTCGTCATCGGCCTCGCGCTGCTGGCGGGTGCGCGCGGCACCGTGTTCTCGTTCGTCTCCGCGCAGGCCACGCGAGGGCTGCAGGTGGAGGCGCCGGTCGCGATCCCGTGGCTGTGGTCCGCTGCGCTCGGCGACCCTGGGGTCGGCGTCTACTACGACACCGACATCCTCACCTTCCAGCTGCGCGGCGACGGGGTGCAGGCGGTCGCGAACGCGATGATCCCGGTGCTCGCGATCGGCGTGGTCGTGGTGACCCTCCTGGCGCTGCTGGCCCGCCTCCGTCGCGCGTCGGCGGTCGAGGTGCTGGCAGTGACCTCCCTCGGGTACGTCAGCGCGCTGGTCGCGCTGAACAAGGTCGGCTCGCCGCAGTACCTGACCTGGTACGTGGCACCGGTGATCCTGGGGCTGCTCGTCGCGCCCGCCCGGTTCCGCGTCCCCGCTGTGCTGGTGCTGGTCGCGGCCGTGCTGACCCAGCTGATCTACCCGTGGTTCTACGGCGGCGTGACCACGCCGACTGCGTGGGTGATCGGGGTGCTCACGATCCGCAACGCGATCCAGCTGGCGCTGCTGGTCTGGTGCCTCATCGAGCTGCGCGCCCTGCCGTCCGAGCCGCGCCTCCGCTCGACGTTCACGATGCCGTCCGGAACGGAGCGGGAGCTCGCCTAGGCTTGTCGGGTGGGTCCCGACGTCCGCGGCCGGGCGGACAGCACCCCGGCTCCGCACTCCCGCGGCGTCATCGTGCTGGCGCTGCTGGCGCTGGCGCTCGGCGGCTTCGCGATCGGTTCGACCGAGTTCGTCGCGCTCGGCCTGCTGCCCGACATCGCGCGCGAGCTGCTGCCGGCGACGTGGGCGCGGTCGAACTCGGACGCCCTCGCGCAGGCGGGGGTGATGGTGTCCGCGTACGCGGCGGGGGTCGTCGTCGGTGCGCCGACGATCGCGGCCTTCGGCGCCCGCCTGCCGAGGAAGGCGCTGCTGCTCGGCCTCCTCGTCGCGTTCGTGCTCGCCACCGTGGCGACCTGCGTGCTGCCGGGCTTCGGGCTCGTGGTCGCGGCACGGTTCGTGGCCGGCCTGCCCCACGGGGCCTACTTCGGCGTCGCGACGCTCGCAGCCACCGAGCTGCTCGGGCCGGGTGCCCGGGGTCGTGCCGCCGCGTTCGTGCTGGCCGGGCTGACGACCGCGAACGTCGTCGGGGTGCCCGTGATCACGGCGATCGGTCAGGCCGCCGGGTGGCGGACCGCGTACCTCATCGTCGCGGCGGCGTTCGCGCTGACGTTCGTCGCGGTGCTGGTCGCCGTACCGCGCGGTCCCGGCGACCCGACCGCGACGGTGATGAAGGAGTTGAGCGCGTTCGCGCGGCCGCAGGTCTGGTTCGCGGTCGCGCTGGGTGCCATCGGCTTCGGCGGCCTGTTCTCCGCGTACACCTACATCGCCCCGATCACGACGAACGTCACCGGGCTCGGCGCCGGCGTCGTGCCGATCGTGCTCGTCGTGTTCGGCATCGGGATGACGATCGGCAACATCGCGGGCGGCTGGTTCGTCGATCGCGGTGTCCGTCGCGCCGTGCTCGTGTGCTTCGTCGGGGTGCTGGCATCGCTGCTCGTGCTCCTGATCGGGGCCTCGAGCCCAGTCGGGCTCTTCGTCGGGGTCCTCCTGATCGGCGTGTTCTCCGCAGCGCTCAGCCCCGCGATCCAGGTGCGCCTGATGGACGTCGCGAGGGGCTCGACGACGATCGCCGCCGCCTCCACGCACTCGGCGCTGAACATCGGCAACTCGCTCGGCGCCGCGCTCGGCGCCGTCGTGATCGCCGCCGGCCTCGGCTACCTGGCGCCGATCGTGGTCGGCGTCGGCATGACGGCCCTCGGCCTCGTCATCGCGGGCATCGCCTTCGGGGTGGAGGTCCGTGCCGGCCGCACCGCGCTGGCCCGCCCCGACCTCGCCGGCCCCGACGCCTGACGCACCCTCCGTTTTGTAGGAAGACTCTTCCTACAAAACGGAGAATGCGGCCGGCCCTCTCGAAAGAGGACGGGCCGCACTCGTGTCCAGACCGAGGTCAGTCGGTCTGGAGGAGGATGCCGTCCTGGATCGCGCGCTTGCGCAGCGCGACCTTCGTGCCGACGTCGAAGCCCGCGACGCGGTACTTCTCGCGGATGCGCTTCAGGTACGACTTCGCGGTCTCCTCCGAGATGCCGAGCTCGTAGGCGACCGTCTTGACGGGCTCGCCGCCGCCGTAGAGCGCCATGACGCGGCGCTCCTGCGCGGACAGCTTCGGCGAGCCGCCGACATCGCCCGAGTTGATGGCGAGGTCGAGCTCGGCGGAGATGTAGGACTCGCCCCGGCCGGCCGCCCGGATCGCCTTGACGATCATCGAGATGTCCTCGCTCTTCGGCACGTAGCCGAGCGCGCCGGAGGCGAGTGCCTCGCGGACGATCTGCGGCTCCGAGTAGCTCGACATCAGCACGGTCGCGACGCCGGTCTGCTTCAGCTGCGCGAGTCGCAGCGACACCGGCGAGTTGTCCTTCAGGTCGACGTCCATCAGGACGACGTCGACCGGGAACTTCGGGTGCGTCAGCAGCTCGGTGAAGGTGGTCACCGCGGCGACGAGCTCGATGTCCTCGTAGCCGCGGATCCACTCCGTCAGGCCGCCGAGCAGCATCCGATGGTCGTCGACCATCGCGAGGCGGATGGTCCGGGTGTCAGTGGTCACTCGTTTGGCTCCGGTTCTGAAAGACGGTCGATTCTGGAAGAAGTGCTGATCAGCGGTCCGTCGGGCGATCGACGACGCAGTCGATCTCCACGCAGAGGCTGCCGCTGCGCTGCGAGTCGGTGTGCCGTCCGACCTTGCGCATAGCGTCCCATGTGGCCGGGTCGACCCGGCCACGCGCCACGCCGGTCGTCTGCACCACGATCGGCACATGCATCGTGCGTGCCTTGCCCTCGATCGCGCGGGCCGGTCCGATGGTGATCTCGATGGTCGCCCTGGCCGACGAGCGACGGGAGCGCTCGGGCGAGTCGCCGAGCATCAGCCACACGGCCTGCAGCAGGCCGTCCCGCTGCTTCGGTTCGAGCAGCCCCGCGAGCGACTCGGGGTCGGACAGCGTGACCGCGCGGCCGAGCAGCTCCGATTCCGTGATCGCGTGGTAGAGCCAGGTCTGGCGGCGCCCCTCGATCAGATGGAGGCGCAGCTCGGTCGCGAGCTCGGCGGCGGCCTGCGCCCCTGCGGGGTTCAGGGGCAGCCGGGTGCGGCCGGAAGCGATGCCGTCCATCAGCTGCTCGGCGGCGAGGTCGAGGCGCGCGAGCTCCACCGACGCCAGCATGCCGACGGAGAACCTGGGCGCCGTGACCGTGGAGGCGACGAGGACCCGTTCCAGCTCGGCGGAGACGATGTTGCGGAACACGTGCACGATCCACGCGGCGACGATCGGCGGGGCGACGGCCTTCGCGATCATCGCGATCGCCTCGATGATCCCGGCAGGAGGCAGGCCGGACGACGTCGCCGAGATCGCGACGAGGATCGTGAGCGACAGGCCGAGCAGTCCCGCCGCGGCCGTGATGCTGCGGCTGGAGCGCACGCCGACCATCGCGAGCAGCACGAAGCCGGCGGCCGGCGCAGCCGTGAGGTCGTGGCCGAGGTCGCGGTTCTCCCACACGGCCGCCGTGTCGAGCGCGACGACGACGCCGAGGCCGCCGACGATGCCGAGGCTGACGATCGAGTCGAGCACGTCGCCGGCGGTCCGCGCGGCGAGGGCGAGCACGACGAGCAGGCCGGCGAGCAGCAGCCAGGCGAGCGCGGCGAGGCCCGCGTGGTCGGCATCGGCGTAGTCGCGCCACTCGCCGGCGAACCTGACGACATCGAACGACAGCAGCAGGACGGCGACCAGCGTCGCGGCGATGCCGATGAACCCCGTGCCGAGGCTGGTGCGCGACGATCGGAAGCGCTCCGAGCCCAGGTGCGGAAAGCGCATCGACGGCAGCCGGCGGTGCGGCTCGTCGAGCGTCGGGTGGACGCGCAGGTCCGCCTTCGGCGGCTCGAGCGTGGTGTCCCGCTCGGGTGCGACGGTCATCGGGGCATCTCCAGTACGACGGTGGTGCCGGAGCCCTGCGCGGAGAAGACCCTGGCGGTGCCGCCGGCCTCTTCGATCCGGCCGACGATGGACTCGCGGTAGCCGAGCTTGCCCGCAGGCACGGCCGCCGGCTCGAAGCCCACGCCGTTGTCGGTGACGAGCGCGCGCACGCTGGCCTCGTCGTCGGTGATCGTGACGTGCGCCTCCTCCACGCCGGAGTGGCGGCGCACGTTCTCGAGGCACTCGGACAGCGCGAGCAGGAAGGCGTCGAGGCGGTCGGGACGGAGGGAGACCGTGCCGGCGCCGTGCCAGCTGACATCGAGCCCGAGGCGCTCGAAGCGGGCCCGGACGGCCTGCAGGCTGTCGCTCTGCAGCCCGTCGGCGCCGGTGCTAGCGCCGTCCTTGCCGCTCATCGAGATGGGTCCGGGTGAGAGCCGGAGCTGGCGCAGGAGGCGGGCGTCGTCGCCGGCCTGGCGCCGGAGGGCTTCGCGGCTGACGCCGACGCCGGAGTGCGCGAGCAGCGTCAGGGTCGCGAGCACCGTGTCGTGCAGCAGCCGGGCGCCCTGGCGGCGCTGCGCCTCCGTCTCGCTCGCCTGCCGCTCGCTGCGGTGCGCGCGGCCGATGGAGGAGACGCGGCGGGCGGCGCGGAGGAGGCCGGCGGAGAGCACGGACCCGGCGAGCGTCAGCCCCGTCCAGGACGCGAGGACCGAGAAGCCGACGAAGCCGAGGGACGCCGGGTCGTTCAGGAACAGGATGACGGAGGTGACGAAGGTCACCGCGAACGCCGCGACGAGGACGATCATCCGGCCGAGGCTGGTGGTCAGCACGATCGAGACGGCGGCGATCGCACCCGCGACGAGGAGGCGGACGGCGTCGACCGCTCCGGGGCTGACGGGGAACGGCTGCGGCTGACCGATCAGGCCGTTGAACGCGCCGAGGGTCCCGAGGCGGGCCAGGATCGCGGTGACGAGGCCCGCGAAGACCGCGACGGAGGGCCAGACCATGGCCTTCGAGGCGCCGATGCGCACCAGGGCGAAGACGAGCACGGTGTAGCCGGGAGCGACGAGCAGCAGCAGACCCGGGCGGGGGTCCGAGAGGACCAGCAGCACGATCGATGCGCCGGCGCACACGAGACCCACGAGTCGAGCGCTGATGCCGAGGAGGCGATCGCGCTGTTTGAGGATCCGTTCCATGACTTTCCTGCGGCCCCAGGTCGTGAGCGCACCCCGGGGCCGTGAGGAGCGCCCGGTCATGGAAACACGGTCGCTCCGGCGCGCAAGGTTGCCACACCGGTTGAAGGTTGTGCGTGGCCCACGACCTGCGGGAAGTGGTATCAGTCACCTACTCCGGGGCGATCCAGCCCTCTCGGAGGGCGTGGCGCCGGAGGAGGACCTTCGTGCCCAGGTCGACGCCCGCCATGCGGTACTTGCGCCTGCCGCGCTTGATGTAGCTCTTCGCGGTCTGGTCGGTGGTGGCCATCTGCTGCGCGACCTCGTGCACGCTGCGCCCCTGCGCGTACAGCTGCAACGCCGTCAGCTCCTGCCTGCCGAGGTTCGGGTCGGCGCGGTTCGCCCAGGCGTCGAGCGCGTCCTGCACCGAGGGCGCATGGTGCGCGCGCCCGTCTGCGGCGGCGTGCACCGCGGCGACGAGCTGCTCGGCGGGCTCGCTCTTCGGCACCAGGGTGAGTGCGCCGGCCGTGAGCGCCGCATGCACGGTCGCGGCGTCGCGGTTCCTGGCCAGCGCGATCGCCGTGATGCCGATCTCGGCGAGCTGCTGCACCTTCGTCTCGAACGGCACGTCGTCCTCGAGCCCGAACTCGACCACCACCACGTCGACGGGGAACGCCGGATGGGACAGCAGGTGGTCCCAGTCCGTGACCGCGGCGACGACCTCGATGTGCGCGCGGGGGGCCGACAGCCGTGCAGCGAGCCCCTCGACGAGAAGGCGGTGATCGTCGACGAGGGCGACGCGGATCCTGCGCCGGCGCGCATCCGCCTCCATTGCCGTCATCCGCACCTCCCGGGCACACCGATGCTAGGGGGCGCCGCGACCCCGGGGGCGCGCCCGAGGTCAGTTGTCGAGCAGCCGATGCAGTGCGGCTCCGACGGCGTCGCGCTCGATCAGGAAGGCGTCGTGGCCGAAGTCGGATTCCACGAGCGTCGGCTCCTCGCCGTCGAGGGCGCCGAGGAGGTGCCGGGCGATCACGCGCTGGTCCTCGAGCGGGTACAGGCGGTCCGAGTCGACGCCCAGCACGAGCGCCGGACCGGTGTAGCGGCCGAGGGCCGCAGCGATGCCGCCGCGGTCGCGTCCGATGTCGTGCGAGGTCATCGCGTCGACGAGGCGGATGTAGCTGTTCGCGTCGAAGCGGCGGGTGAACCGGTTGCCGTGGAAGTCGAGGTAGGACTCGACCGCGAACCTGCCGTGGTGGCCGAGGGGCGAGACCCCCGACTGCCAGGAGCGACCGAAGCGGTCGTTCAGCTCGCCGGGGCTGCGGTAGTTCAGCAGCGCCATCCGTCTGGCGAGCGCGAGGCCGCGGTGGGGGCCGTCGCCGTCGGCCGCGCCGTAGTAGTCCCCGCCGCGGAACCGTGGATCTGCCCGGACCGCCTCCGTCTGCACCGAGTTCAGCGCGACCTGGTCGGCGCTCGATGCCGGCGGGGCCGCGAGCACGGCGAGCCGCCCGACCCGTTCCGGAGCGGCCACCGCCCATTCCAGCGCGTGCATGCCTCCCATGGATCCGCCGATCACGGCGGCCCAGCGATCGATCCGGAGCGCATCCGCGAACGCGACCTGCGCCGCGACCTGGTCGCGGATGGTGAGGTAGGGGAACCGCCCGCCCCACTCGCTCTGGTCGGGCCCGAGCGATGCCGGTCCCGTCGTGCCGGCGCAGCCGCCCAGGACGTTCGGCGCGACCACGAACCAGCGGTCCGTGTCGATCGCCAGGCCGGGGCCGACGACGCCCTCCCACCAGCCCTCGGTCGGCTGGCCCGGGCCGGGAGGCCCGATCAGGTGCGGGTCGCCGGTCAGGGCGTGCAGCACGAGCACGGCGTTGCCGCGGTCGGCGTCGAGCGTGCCCCAGCTCTCGTAGGCGATCCGCACGCCGGGGAGGCGCACGCCCGCCTCCGTCGCCACCGTGCCGATCGTCGCGAAGGATCTGGCGCCGACCGGATCGCCCTCGCGCCAGGCGCCGCTGGCGGGCGGTTTCCCGACGAGGCTGCGCGCGTCGGCGTCCGTCACGGGTCGTACCGCGACGGTGTCCTCCGAGGTCTGCCAGTCCATGCCGCTCCCAGTATGGGCCGACGGACTCTCCGTTTTGTAGGCAGGACCTGCCTACAAAACGGAGAGTCCGGGATCAGACGGTGGCGCGCAGGGTGCGGGCGGCGCGCAGGCCCGCCTCGAGGTCGGCCTTCAGGTCGTCGATGTGCTCGAGGCCGACGGAGAGGCGCACGAGGCCCGGCGTGACGCCGGTCGTCAGCTGCTGCTCGGGTGTCAGCTGCGAGTGCGTCGTCGATGCCGGGTGGATGACGAGCGAGCGCACGTCGCCGATGTTCGCCAGGTGGCTGAAGAGGGTGAGGCTCTCCACGAACTTCCGGCCGGCGTCGACGCCGCCCTTCAGCTCGAACGAGACGACTGCGCCGACGCCCTTCGGCGCGTAGTGGTTCGCCGCGGCGTACCAGGGGCTGGACGGCAGGCCCGCGTAGTTCACGCTGGCGATGTCCTCGTGCTCGTCGAGCCACTCCGCGATCGCCTGGGTGTTCTGCACATGACGCTCGATGCGCAGCGACAGGGTCTCGATGCCCTGGATCAGGCTGAACGCCGTGTCGGGGGAGACCGCGGCGCCGATGTCGCGCAGCAGCTGCACGCGCGCCTTGATGATGTAGGCGAGCCCGTCGCCGACCGCGGCCGTGTAGGAGGCCCCGTGGTACGACGGGTCCGGCTCGGTGAGGCCCGGGAACTTCTCGACGAGCGTCGACCACGGGAACGTGCCGCCGTCGACGATCGCGCCGGCGACGACCGTGCCGTGTCCGCCGAGGAACTTCGTCGCCGAGTGCACCACGATGTCGGCGCCGTGCTCGAACGGCCTGATCAGATACGGGGTCGCGATCGTGTTGTCGACGATCAGCGGCAGATCGTGCGCGTGCGCCACGTCCGCGACGGCGCGGATGTCGAGGATGTTGATCTTCGGGTTGCCGATCGTCTCGGCGAAGAACAGCTTCGTGTTCGGGCGCACGGCCGCGGCCCACGCCTCCGGGTCGTCCTGATCCGTGACGAAGGTCGTCGTGATCCCGAGCTTCGCGAGGGTGTACTTGAACAGGTTGTAGGTGCCGCCGTAGATCGAGCTCGACGAGACGATGTGGTCGCCGGCGTGCGCGATGTTCAGCACCGCGAAGGTCTCCGCCGCCTGGCCGGAGGCGAGCAGCAGCGCCGCCGTCCCGCCCTCGAGCGCCGCGATGCGCTCCTCCACGACCGCCTGGGTCGGGTTCTGGATGCGGTTGTAGATGTTGCCGAACTCCGCGAGGGCGAACAGGTTCTGCGCGTGCTCGGTGGAGTTGAAGACGTAGGAGGTCGTCTTGTAGATGGGAGTGGCGCGAGCGTTGGTGACGGGGTCGGGCGCCGCCCCGGCATGGATCTGCTCGGTCTCGAAGTGCCAGGTGTGGTCGGTCATGGCCGCGACGCTAGGAGCCCTGCCGCGAGAGGACAACGGCGGACGCCATGGGACGTAACGGTTGACTGTGCGTCATGACGAGACGCGCGGTGGTCACAGGAGCGAGCACGGGGATCGGCTGGGCGACCGTGTCCCTGCTCCGGTCGCACGGGTGGGAGGTCGTCGCGGTCGCGCGCCGCGCCGAGCGGCTCGAGCGGCTCGCCGCCGAGACCGGTGCGGAGGTGTTCGTCGCCGACCTGACGGACGCCGCGCAGGTGTCGGCGCTCGCCGAGCGTGTGGCGGCCGACGGGCCTCTGCACGCCCTCGTCAACAACGCGGGGGGTGCCCGCGGGCTCGACTCGGTCGAGTCGGGGGACGTCGACGACTGGCGGTGGATGTTCGAGGCGAACGTGATCGCCACCAAGCAGGTGACGGGCGCACTGCTGCCCGCGCTCCGGGACGGTGCGGAGGAGACGGGCAGCGGCGACATCGTGACCGTGACCTCCATCGCCGGGCACACGCCCTACGCCGGTGGCGGCGGGTACAACGCCGCGAAGTTCGCCGAGCACGCGCTCGTCGCGGTGCTGCGGATCGAGCTGGCGGGCGAGCCGCTCCGCGTCATCGAGATCGCGCCCGGCATGGTGCGGACGGAGGAGTTCTCGCTCAACCGCTTCGGTGGCGACCAGGCGCGCGCCGACGGGGTCTACGCCGACGTCGAGGCGCCCCTCACCCCGGACGACGTGGCCGAGGCGATCGTGCACGCGCTCGAGCTGCCCGGCCACGTCAACCTCGACCTCGTGACGGTCAAGCCGGTCGCGCAGCCCAGCACGCAGGCGCTGAAGGGTCCCCTCCGCGTCAAGCGCTGACGGCCGCGGACTCAGTTCGCGACGAGGGCGGCGAACGCCGGGTCGATGAGCCGGACGCCGTCGTCGGAGGCGAGCAGCTGCGCGCGGATCGGGGCGTCCGTCGCGGCGAGGCCGGCGAACCAGTCCGCCTCCTGCATCAGCACGTCACCGGAACCGGTGCGTTCCCAGACGAGCACGACGGACGCCGCGCCGTCGACCATCCGGACGAGGTCCGTCAGGCGGGCGGCGAGCGTCTCGATGTGCTGAGGATCGGCGTCGGTGGGGATGCCGTCCATCGGCACCACGACCGGCGAGAGCCGGTGCTCGTCGTCGAGCACGAAGATCCAGGTCTGACGTCGGATGGCTTCGCCGACGAGGTCGGTGGCCATGGCGACGAGGTCGGCATCGGTGGACAGGGGCAGCAGGGGTTCGAACATGGTCGGCAGCATGGCGCGGCACCGCCCCGAGCGCACGGGATCGGCCTGTGGAGGAGAGGAATGCGCCCCCAGTGCGGGGGCCGGTCCGGCGTGTCGCGCACCGCCGGGTCCTCCTCCGCCCGATCCTCACCGCACCCGATCGAAGGAGAGTCCGATGCGGTTCGAGGTCCCGGCAGGCAGTGCGCTCGTCTTCACCGGCGCGGACGGCGAGCTCCTCGCCGACCCGGTGTCCCGCCCGCTCAGCCGCGTGGTGCAAGTCGGGCAGGAGGGCTGACTCAGACCTGGCCGACGCGCACGCCGAGGCCGGTCCGGATCGCGACCAGCACCGCGAGCACGATCGCCCAGAGCACCTGGCCCGAGACGGCGAGACCGAGCACGGCGATCGCGAAGAGCACGATCTGCACGATCAGGCGCGAGGGCGGAGCCAGACGCCGGGGCGCCCGCGGTGCGACCCAGATCGCCCAGACCGCGATCACGACGGCCGGCAGCAGCACCGCGGCCGCGATGCGCACGCCGAGCGGTACGGGCAGCAGCAGCCCGATCGCGACGGCCGCGGCCAGCAGCGCCAGCTCGAGCAGGAAGGCGAGCGTCGCGTTCAGACCGAGCAGGAACCGCACCGCGACATCCTGGCCGACCCGAGAACGGTCGCTGCGCTCACTGGCGGAATGGACGCAGGCGGACCGTTCGCGCGGCTCTGGCATGATCACGTCGATGACCGAGTCGCGCGAGATCCTGCCGTGGGGCGAGGTCGGCACCGCGACCCGCGAGCTCGCCCAGCAGATCGCCGACGACGGCTTCCGGCCGGAGGTGGTCGTCGCGATCGCCCGTGGCGGACTGCTCGTCGGCGGGGCCCTCGCCTACGCGCTCGGGGTCAAGAGCTGCGGGTCGCTGAACGTCGAGCTCTACACCGGGGTCGACGAGACGCTGCCCGAGCCCCTCCTGCTCCCGCCGCACCTCGACGGCACCTCCCTGGCCGGCAAGCGGGTGCTGCTCGCGGACGACGTGTCGCAGTCGGGCCTGACGCTCAAGCTCGCGGTCGAGATCCTCACGAGGATGGGCGCGGAGGTGCGCAGCGCCTGCTTCTACACGAAGCCGCAGACCGTGTTCGCGCCGGACTGGTCCTGGAAGGACACCGACCGCTGGATCGTGTTCCCCTGGTCCGCGGACCCGCCCGTCGTCGGCCCCGCTGAACAGTGATAGAGCCGAAGCCGCTCGCCGAGCTCGGAGCCGAGGGTCTGATCGATCCGACGTGGGCGGAGGCGCTCGCCCCGGTCGAACCGGCCGTGCACGCGATGGGCGACTTCCTCCGCGCCGAGGTCGCCGCCGGACGCGGCTACCTGCCGTCGGGCAGGAACGTCCTCCGCGCGTTCCGCACCCCGCTGCCCGACGTGCGCGTGCTGATCGTCGGCCAGGACCCGTATCCGACGCCCGGACACGCGATCGGGCTGTCGTTCGCGGTCGACCCGCACGTGCGCCCGATCCCGCGCAGCCTGGCGAACATCTACCGCGAGCTGCAGGCCGACCTCGACATCCCGCCGGCCGTGCACGGCGACCTGTCCGCCTGGACCGGGCGCGGCGTGCTGCTGCTGAACAGGAGCCTCACCGTGCGGCCCGGCACCCCCGCCTCGCACCGGGGGAAGGGGTGGGAGGCCGTGACCGAGCACGCGATCCGCACCCTCGCCTCCCGCGGCGGCCCGCTGGTCGCGATCCTGTGGGGGAGGGATGCGCGGAACCTCGCGCCGCTGCTCGGCGGCGTGCCGCGCATCGAGTCCGCGCACCCGAGCCCGCTGTCCGCCTCCAGCGGCTTCTTCGGCTCCCGGCCGTTCAGCCGTGCGAACGCGCTGCTGCAGGAGCAGGGCGCCGACCCGATCGACTGGACGCTGCCTCCCGTACCCTGACGCCGTGCTGGAAGAGGAGTACGAGCCGCGCAGGCTGAGCAAGCCCTACCACCTGCGGCGCATCGATCCTCCTGAGCCCGTCTTCGCCTACGAGATCCGGGATGCGCTGGCGAAGGACCTGCCCGCCGTGCGCCGGATCTACAACCACTACGTGACGAACACGATGGTGACGCTCGACACCGAGACCAGGACGCTGCGCACCTGGCGGTCGAAGTACGCCTACCTGAAGCGGCTGCAGCTGCCGTTCCTCGTCGCGGTGTCACCGTCCGGTCAGGTGCTCGGCTACGCCCTCGCGGAGCCGTGGATCCAGAAGCGCTCCTACCGCTTCACGGCCGAGGAGTCGATCTACCTCCGCCCCGCCTCCACCGGCAAGGGACTCGGGACGGCGCTGCTCACGGCGCTGACGGCGTCGGCCAGGCAGGCCGGGTTGAAGCAGCTGCTCGCGGTCATCGCTGACAGCGGCGCCGAGGCGTCCATCGGTCTGCACCGGTCGCTCGGTTTCAGGGAGACCGGGCGGATGGGCAAGGTGGCGTTCAAGTTCGACCGCTGGATCGGCACGGTCATGATGCAGTCGACGCTGAAGTAGCCGTGGCGTCCGCCCTCCATCAGCTCACCGCGCAGGAGCAGTGGGACCGGATCCGGAGCGGCGACACGACGTCGCTCGAGCTGGTGCAGCACCACCTCGACCGGATCGCTCGACTGGATCCGGAGCTCGGTGCGTTCGCGCGGGTGGACGCCGAACGGGCGCTCGCGCAGGCGGCCGCGGTCGACGCGGCCGGGCAGGGGACGGCTCCGCTCGCCGGCGTGCCGATCGCGGAGAAGGAGCTGGTGCGCCGCGTTGGCGGTGCGTGGGGCGCCACGCGGCTGTTCGCGGGCGCCGTCGCGTCCGCCTCCGACGACGTCGTGCGGGCGACCGACCTGACCGGTGCCGTGGTGCTGGGCGCGACCACCGCACCGGAGTTCGGGCTGACCGGGTTCACCGAGCCCGCCGGGCGCCCGCCGGCCCGGAACCCGTGGGACCCGGGGACCGGCGCGGGCGGGTCGAGCGGAGGCGCTGCCGCCGCGGTCGCCGCGGGGCTCGTCCCGTTCGCGATCGGCTCGGACGGCGGCGGGTCGATCCGCATCCCCGCCGCGTGGTGCGGGGTCGTCGGCGTGAAGCCGTCCAGGGGACGCGTACCGGCGCAGGGCGGGCAGGGCGGCCTCGCCGGCCTCGTCACCGCTGGGCCGATCGCGCGGACCGTCGCCGACGCCGCGATGCTGCTCGACGCGCTCGTCCGTCCGCTCGGCCGCGCGCGGTCGGCCGGGTACGCGACCGTGCCGAGCGTCGACGACGGCCCCTTCCTCGCCGACGCCGTGCGCGGCGAAGGCCGCTTCTCGGTCGGCGTGCTCGAGGGGTCGGTGTGGGACGACGCGGTCGACGTCGTCGTCGATGCCGAGTGCGCCGCCGCGGTCGCCAGGACGGTGGAGGCGCTCGACGCGCTGGGACACGGCATCGAGGCGGTGCGGCTGCCGGGGGAGGACTACCCCGACCTCTTCCGGGTGCTCTGGCAGGCGGGCGCCGTGACCATCCCGGCGCGGACCGAGGCGGAGCTCGCGCTGCTGGAGCCGTACACGCGCGAGATCGTCGAGCGCGGCCGGGCGCTGCCCGCCGAGCGGGTCGTGACCGCGCTCGCCGCGGCCGCCGCCTTCGAGCGGCGCGCGATCGCGACGTTCGCCTCGTTCGACGCGGTGCTCAGCCCGACGACCGCGCTGCCGCCGCGACCGATCGGCTGGCATCACGAGGGCGGCTCCGGCGCGGACGAGGTGTTCGACCGGCAGGTGCAGGCGGCCCCCTTCACCTCGTTCGTCAACGTCGCGGGCCTGCCCGCGATCACGCTCCCCGTCGGCGCCTCCGACGAGGGGAGGCCCGCCGGCGTCCAGCTGATCGGGCGCCCGGGAGGCGAGCGCGCGCTGTTCGCGATCGCCCGGCAGCTGGAGCGCCGCTTCGGCTGGCCCCGCCGCCACCCGCCCGAGTTCTGGTGAGCGTGTTCAGGTCAGCAGGATCGCGAGCGTGGCCAGACCGACGGTCAGCGGCGCCGCGATCAGACCGAGGCCCGCGAATCGCCACCACGAGATCCGCACCTCCAGCGCGGAGAGGCGCGCGTGCCAGAGCAGCGTCGCGAGCGACGCCCACGGCGTGATCAGCGGGCCGGCGTTCACCGCGACGAGCAGGGCGAGCAGCCGCTGCTCGGTCCCGGCGACCGGCTCGAGCGCGAGGTAGGCGGGCAGGTTGTCCGCGAGGTTCGCGGTGACCGTGCCGACCCCGGCGAGCCGGAGGAGGTCGAGCGGCCCGCCGCCGGTGCCGGCCGCCGCGGTGAGCACCTCCGTCAGCCCGAGCCGCCCGAGCGCCGTGACCGCGAGGAAGAGCCCGCAGACGAACAGCACGAGCGGCACCGGCAGGAGGCGGATCGACAGCGCGTGCGGACGGCGGACCGCGGCGGCGCCGACCAGCACGACCGCGGCGACGGCCGCCGGCACCCACACCGGGATGTGCAGCAGCGGCTCCCCGAGTGCCAGCGCCGGGACGAGCAGCGCCACCACGACGGCCGCGATGCCGAACAGCACGCGGTCCTCGATCGCCTCCGCGGTCGGGGCCGTGTAGCGGTGCGCGAGCGCCTTCCGCGAGACGACGGCGAGGATCGCGACGGGCACGAGCACCGCGACCGTCGCCGGCAGCCAGGAGCGCGCGAGGTACGCGGCGCCGAACGCCGGGTCCGACTCCGCGAGCAGGTTCGTGAGGTTCGACACCGGCAGCAGCAGGGAGCCGGTGTTCGCCAGCCACACGGTCGTCATCGCGAACGGGATGGGGGAGAGCCCGACCCGGCGCGCGAGCGTCACGACGACGGGGGTGAGCAGCACCGCGGTCGTGTCGAGCGAGAGGAACACGGTCGACGCCACGGCGACGAGCACCACGAGGACCCACAGCAGCGCGCCCCGACCTCGGGCGAGCCGGGCGGCGATGGAGGCGAGCCGGTCGAACAGCCCCGCCTCCGCCGCGATCGCGGCGACGACGGTGATCGCGACGACGAAGCCCAGCACCGGCGCGATGCGCTCGCCGAGCGCGGCGGCATCGGCGGCCGGCAGGATCCCGGTCGCCACCGCGACCAGTCCCAGAACGAGCAGGCCGCCTCCGAGCACGGCCAGGACCACGCCGGGAACCTACCGGCCGACCCTCCGTTTTGTAGGCAGGTTCTGCCTACAAAACGGAGAGTCAGGCGACCAGCGCTGCGCTCGCCTCCCAGAGGCCCCGGGCGAGGTCCGCGTCGGCCGCGAGGCGCGATGTGCGACCGGGAGCGGTCAGCCGGTCGAAGTAGTTGCCGGAGGGGGCGGGGACCGCCGCCGCCGCGAGGCGCACGAGGGGCTGCGCGCCCTCCTCCGGCGACAGCGCCGTGCGCTTGGCGAGGGAGATCAGCGGGCCGCCGCCGCCGAACGACGTCGCGACGAACCCGGGATGGAATGCGTAGGCGCTCACCCCGGTGCCGGCGAGGCGCTGCGCGAGCTCGCGGGTGAACAGGATGTTCTCGAGCTTCCCGTTCGCGTACGCGCGCCAGCCGCCCACCCACGGCCCGCGCCGGTTCTCCAGGTCGTCGAGCCGTGGACGCCCGAAGCCCGCGGCCCCGCTGGCGGTCTGCACGATGCGCACCGACCCCTCCGGCGCGACCGCCGCGGTGGCCTTCAGCCGGTCGAGCAGCAGGCTCGTCAGCAGGAACCCGGCGAGGTGGTTGCGCTGGAACGTCAGGTCGTGGCCGTCGCCGGTGGAGGCGCGCTCCGCCATCCCGCCGGCGTTGTTGGCCAGCACGTGGATCGCGGGGTAGGCGTGGAGCAGCGCCGCCCCGAGGTCGCGGACCGAGTCGAGCCGGTCGTAGTCGACCAGGAACGCGCGCCCGCCGGTCTCCTCGGCGACCGCGGCCGTGCGCTCGGGATTCCGCCCGACGACGGCGACCTCGGCGCCGAGCAGCGCCAGCTCGCGCGCCGCGGCGCGGCCGATGCCCGAACTCGCACCCGTGATCACCACGGTGCGCCCCTCCATGCGGGCGGGGGCCGGCAGCCGGACGCTCATGCCGCACCGTCGGTCTCGAGCAGGCGCAGCCAGACCTCGCTCAGCGTCGGATAGGCGGGAACCGCGTGCCAGAGCCGTTGGACCGGCACCTCGCCGACGATCGCGATCGTGGCGGCCTGCAGCATCTCGCCGACGTCGAAGCCGACGAACGTCGCACCGATCGGGACGTCGGTCTCGTCGTCGATCACGAGCTTCGCCCGGCCGACGTACTTGTCGGCGTAGACGCTCGCGCCGGCGACCCCGGCCATGTCGTACTCGCTGGTCCGGATGCTCCTGCCGGCCTTCCGCGCCGCGTCCTCCGTCAGCCCGACGGAGGCGGCCTCGGGATCGGTGAAGGCGACCTGGGGGACGGCCGCGTGGTCCGCGGTGGCGGTGAAGCGGGTCCACGGCCCGGTGTCGGGCGACTCGCCCTTCGCCCGGGCGGCGATCACGCGTCCCGCGGCCCGTGCCTGGTACTTGCCCTCGTGGGTGAGCAGGGCGCGATGGTTCACGTCGCCGACCGCGTACAGCCAGGGGTCGTCGGCGTTGGTCGGGGCGTCGACGAGCATCGTGTCGTCCACCGACAACCACTCGCCGTCCGCCAAGCCGACCGATCCGAGCCCCAGCGCCTCGGTGCGCGGCGTCCGACCCGTGGCGACGAGGATCTCCTCGGCCTCCACCGTCGAGCCGTCGTCGAGCGTCGCGGTGACCAGGTCGCCCGCGCGGACGACCTTCGTGATGGAGGCGCCGAGCCGCACGTCCGCGCCCTGCTCGCGCAGCGCGGTCGTCACCATCTCGCCCGCGAAGGGCTCCATGCCGGCGAGCAGCCCGCCCCGCACGATCAGCGTCACCGCGGAGCCGAGGGACGTGAACGCCGTCGCCATCTCGGCGCCGACGACCCCGCCGCCGAGCACGATGAGGCGGTCGGGTGCGGATGTGGCGCTCGTCGCCTCGCGCGAGGTCCACGGCTTCGCCTCCGCGAGCCCCTCGATCGGCGGGATCAGCGCGGCGCTGCCGGTGCTGATCGCGACGGCGGCCTTCGCCTCGAGCACGACCTCCGTGCCGTCCGTGGCCGTGACGACCACGCGCTTCGTGCCGTCCAGCCGCGCGCTGCCGCGGACCAGGTCGATCCCGGCCGACTGCAGCCAGGCGACCTGGCCGCCGTCGTCGTAGCCCGACACGGTCCGGTCGCGGCGCGCGAACACCGCGGCGGCGTCGATCCGCCCGGTCACGGCCTGCTCGGCACCGGCGACGTCGAGCGCGCCGCGGAGCGCCGCGCCCGGTCGCAGCAGCGCCTTCGAGGGCATGCACGCCCAGTAGGAGCACTCGCCGCCCACGAGCTCGGACTCGACGATGACGACCTCGAGCCCTTCCTTCTTCGCGTAGTCGGCGACGTTCTCGCCGACCGGTCCGGCGCCGATCACGATCAGGTCGTAGGTCTCGGGCATGGTCCTCCTGCTCAGCGGCCGGCCCACAGGGGGTCGCGACGTTCCTGGAACGATTCCGGCATCCCGGGGCACGGTAGCCCGAGCCGCTGGAGCGGCCGCTGGACGTCGGGTCAGCGCGGCTGCCTGGTGGAGGCGGTCAGCGCGCTCACGATCCGCAGGATGGTGCCCTGGTCGCCGACGATCTCGTCGGGGGAGGCGGGCGCGAACATCGTGAGCCCCGCCCCGACGACCTTCCGCCCGGCGGACGCGGCGGCGATCCCGGCGGTCACGGCCGCGACGCTCGCGCCGAACGGCTGCGGATCCGTCACGCCGTCGAACTCGCCGGGGTCGAGCACGTCGAGGTCGACATGGAGGTAGACCTCGTCGATGTCGAGAGCGTCGACTGCTGCGCCGAGCGCGTCCGCCACGGCGTCGGCGCCGACGACGGCGATACCGGCGGTCTCGAGGTAGTCCGCCTCCTGATCGTCCATGTTCCTGGTGCCGGCGAGCACGACGCGGTGCGGGTCGACGGGGGAGGCGGAGGTCAGCCCCTCGGCGCCCTCGCCGAGCAGGGCGCGCAGCACCATGCCGCAGAACGCGCCGCTCGGGCTGGTGGAGGGGGTGTTCAGATCCGGGTGCGCGTCGAACCAGACGAGGCCGAACGTCACGCCGCGGGACGCCGCGGACTGCGCGGCGTGCTCGACGGCCGCGAGCTCGACGCCGCAGTCGCCGCCGATCACGACGGGCAGGTCACCCTCGGCGACACAGTCGAGCGCGCTGCGGAGGCGCTCCCGCACGGTCGCGACGGCGGAGTAGCGGGACACTCCGGTACCGACCGCGTCGCCGGCGCCCAGCGGCACGTCGACCTCGATCGTGGCGGCGCGGGGCAGGTCGCCGCGGATCGCCTCCACCCCGTCGATCAGTCGCATCGCGCGACTGGACGAGGAACCCTGCCACTGCGGAACGACGAGGAACCTGGCCGGCATCCTGCGAGCCTAGGTCGCACCGCCGGGCTTCGCACCGTCCCCCTCCGGCGGGGTCGCGCCCGGCTACGTGCGGGGTCTGGTGTCGCACTCCCGGCAGATGACCCGGGTGGAGTGCGGCGAGATCCCGGCCGGCGTCATCGCGTAGAACGGGACCTCGTACATGCTGACGCGGTTGCACCGCTCGCAGGTCTCGCCGGTGCGCTTCGCGTCGCCGTTGGTGATGGTCGCCTTCGTGGCGGGGCGCGTCTCGCAGACGCAGAAGACGCGTTCCCCGACCTGCCGGGGACCGTCCATCGTGAGCACGAAGAGGGCGACGCTGAACACGCCCTCCCGGCGGCAGCGGCAGCACACGGCGTCGAGCGGCACGGGGCTGCCCGAGACGACGGCGGTGGAGGTGCGGGGCTCGGCCATGGCTTACGTTCGCCCGCGTTCGCGTCTCCGGACGCGCCACACCCTGTGCGTTCGCCGTCGGCGAACAGACCTGCATGGAGGGCTGTGCTCCACTGCCTGGATGGAGCTCACGGAATCGGCCGACGGCACCCGCATCGCGTTCGAGCGCTTCGGCGACGGAGCACCGGTCGTGGTCGTCGGCGGCGCCTTCTCGACGTCGTCGTCCGGCGCTCCGCTCGCTGCGGCGCTCGCCGCCGTCGGCTTCCAGGGCGTCGCGTACGACCGCCGTGCACGCGGAGGCAGCGGCGACACCGGCCCGTACGCGCCGACCCGGGAGGCGGAGGACCTGACGGCGGTGATCGAGGCGGTCGGCGGCAGCGCCGTCGTGCTCGGCCATTCGTCCGGCGCGATGCTCGCCCTGTTCGCAGCCGGCGAGGGTGCGCCGATCTCGGACCTGTTCCTCTCCGAGCCGCCGTTCCACTTCGGTGTCGAACCGTCCGCCGACGACCTGTCCGACCGACTGCAGGCCCTCGTCGACGCGGGCGAGCCCGAGGATGCGGTGACGCTGTTCCAGCGCGAGGCGGTCGGCCTGCCCGAGCAGGTCGTCGCGCAGATCAGGGCGAGCCCGATGTTCGCGCAGCTGGTCCCGCTGGCGCAGTCCGCGGTCTACGACGCGATCCTGACCGCGGAGGTGGAGACACCGACCGTCGCGATGACGGGCGTCGGGATGCCGGTCACGATCCTCCGCGGCGAGCCGACCTTCCCGTTCCTCGTCGGCGCGGCGGAGCGCCTGGCCGCCGCGATACCGCACGCCGACCTGGTCGTCGTGCCCGAGTCGCACGACCACGGCGTCGACCCGGAGGCGACGGCCCGCCTCGTCCGCTCCCGCGTCCCCTGACCCCGCCGTCGTCCAGCAGGCCGCACGAGCACGTGAGCAGGCCGTCCTCGCTTCGGCAGGCTGTCGGGGCCGCCGGCGGCCTGCCGAAGAGCGCGCAGCCTGCCGAGGTGCTCGACGGGGCAGGTGCGCGCGACGATGGGCGCATGCAGACCGGCTTCGTCATCCCGCTCTGGGCGGATCTCACCGCGGTGGCGCTCGGCGGGATCCAGGGCGCGCTGTTCGCCTCGGGCTTCCGCGGCCAGCGGCGGCTCGACCTCCTGGGCGTCACGGTCATCGGGATCGTCATCGGGATGGGCGGCGGCCTGATCAGGGACCTGCTGCTCGGCGTCGCGCCCGCGACGCTGCAGAGCGACTGGTATCTGATCACCGCCGTCGCCTCGTCCCTCGTCGGCATGCTGGTCGCGCCGCCGCTGCAGCGGCTGAACGGCGTGATCGTCGGCCTGGACGCGGTCGTCATCGGCATGTTCGGCGCCTTCGGCACGAGCAAGGCGCTCGCCCTCGGCCTGCCGCCGGTGCCCGCCGTGTTCGTCGGGGTGATCGCCGCGGTCGGAGGCGGAGTGCTGCGTGACGTGATCATGGCGCTGCCCGTCGCGGTGATGCACGTCGGCTCCCTCTACGCGATCGCGGCGGCCGGCGGGTCGGCGGTGCTCGCGCTGCTGCACGCGGTCGGCGTCGACCTGCCCGTCGCGGCGGTCGTCGGCATCGCCGTCACCTGCGTGGTGCGACTGCTCGCCGTCGTGTTCGACGTCTCCCTGCCCGAGCAGCGCAACCTGCACCGCAGGAGGGTGGCTGCGGAGACGGGCGTGATCCCGGTCGTCCGGCCGCCCGGCCGGGGCTAGCCTCCACCGCTGCTCGGTCGCCCCTCCGCCCTGCCACGCGCGCCGCCCTTCTCCTTCTCGGTGACCGGGATCGGGGTGTTCGCGCTCGTCGGCCTCGCGGGAGCCGCGGCGGCGCAGCGGTCTCGCCCGAGCCGGTTCCCACCTCCCTCCAACGGGAACGAACCATGCTCGAGGAGCGTTGTGCAGACGGAGGGTCGCAGCCGGCGGCCCGCATGAGGAGAGCATCGGATGACCATCGACACCGAGACGTCGGCCGGGAAGTACGGCAAGGACCCCGACGCGATCGCGAAGCTGACGCGGAACCAGTACGCGGTGACGCAGGAGGCCGCGACCGAGCCCGCGTTCCGCAACCAGTACTGGGACCACCACGACAAGGGCCTGTATGTCGACGTCGTCTCGGGCGAGCCGCTGTTCGCCTCCGCCGACAAGTACGACAGCGGCTGCGGCTGGCCGAGCTTCACCCGGCCGATCGAGGGCTCGAGGATCGTCGAGAAGAAGGACCGCCAGTTCGGCATGGTCCGCATCGAGGTGCGTTCCAGCGCTGCTGACAGCCACCTCGGCCACGTCTTCGACGACGGGCCGGTCGCCGAGGGCGGCCTGCGCTACTGCATCAACTCCGCGGCCCTCCGGTTCATCCCGGAGAGCGAGCTGGAGGCGCAGGGCTACGGCCGGTACCGCGACCTGATCGACACGAACACGACTGCCACCGACACGAGCACGAAGGAGTCCTGACCATGGCAACGGAGACCGCGATACTCGCTGGGGGATGCTTCTGGGGAGCGCAGCAACTGCTGCGGCGTCGACCGGGAGTGATCTCCACCCGCGTCGGCTACTCGGGTGACAGCACGCTCAAGAACGCCACCTACTACCACCACGGCGACCACGCGGAGAGCGTCGAGATCGTCTTCGACCCCGCCGTGATCTCGTACCGGGACATCCTCGAGTTCTTCTTCCAGATCCATGACCCGTCGACGAAGAACCGGCAGGGCAACGACCGTGGCCGCGCCTACCGCTCGGCGATCTTCACGCTGAGCGAGGAGCAGAAGCAGGTCGCGCTCGACACGATCGCGGACGTCGACGCCTCCGGTCTCTGGCCGGGCAAGGTCGTCACCGAGGTCGAGCCCGCCGGCGCCTTCTGGGAGGCGGAGGAGGAGCACCAGGACTACCTGGAGAAGAACCCCTACGGCTACACCTGCCACTTCGTGCGTCCCGGCTGGAAGCTCCCGCACCGCGAGGAGCAGCCCGCGTAGTCGGACGCGCGCGATAGCGGAGTCCGTCGCGCACGCGCGGCGGACCCGCCCCACCTGTCCTGGACCCTCGGCGACCTTGGGATCGCCGACGGGCCGCTACGAGGCGTTCAGCTGCTTCTTCGCGGCACGTTGCGCGAGCACCGACACGTAGTCGCGCACCGGTCGGTCCTTCAGGTCATCGACCTGCGCCCGGACGATCTGCTCGATCTCGGTCGCGTCCTTCGACGGGAACTTCTTCTGCAGGTTCGCGGCGACCTCGCGCACGACCTGCTCCACATCGAATTCCGCGGTCATGGTCGGGGACAGTAGACGTGCCGGGTGAACAGATCGGATCAGAAGGGGCAGTTCTCTCCGTCG
>NZ_CAXTHO010000025.1:0-26925 GCF_964244015.1 uncultured Amnibacterium sp.
GCTCGTCGATCTGCTGGAGCACGGCGGTCTCGCCGGCGGCGAGGCCTACACGGGCCCGCGACACTTCGACTACAAGCCGAGCCGCACCGAGGACGAGACCGGCGTCTGGGACTCCGCGGCCGCGAACATGCGGATGTACCTGCTGCTGAAGGAGCGCGCGGCGTCGTTCCGCGCCGACCCCGAGGTGCAGGAGGCGCTGCAGGCCGCGAAGGTGCTCGAGCTCGCGACGCCGACTCTCGGCGAGGGCGAGGGCTTCGACGAGCTGCTCGCCGACCGCAGCGCCTACGAGGAGTTCGACGCGCCCGCCTACTTCGACGGCAAGGGCTTCGGCTTCGTGCGGCTGCAGCAGCTGGCGCTCGAGCACCTGCTCGGTGCCCGCTCCTGAGCCGCGCTCGATGAACGGGGAGCCTGCATGACGCTCGTCGCCGGGGTCGACTCGTCCACCCAGAGCTGCAAGGTGGTCGTCCGCGACCTCGACACGGGCGCGATCGTGCGCACGGGTCGGGCGTCGCACCCCGACGGCACGGAGGTGGACCCCGAGGTCTGGTGGCGGGCGCTGCTCACCGCGATCGCGGACGCCGGCGGTCTCGCCGACGTGTCGGCGATCGCGATCGCCGGGCAGCAGCACGGCATGGTCGCGCTCGACGGCGAGGGCCTGGTGGTGCGCGATGCGCTGCTCTGGAACGACACGCGGTCGGCTCCCGCCGCGCTCGCGCTGATCGAGGAGGCGGGCGCGCAGGCGCTCGCCGACGCGACCGGCACGGTACCCGTCGCGTCGATCACCTCGACGAAGCTGCGATGGCTGCGGGACGCGGAGCCGGACAGCGCGGCCCGCGTCGCGGCCGTCGCGCTGCCGCACGACTGGCTCACGTGGCGGCTGCTCGGATACGGGCCGGAGGCGGTCTCCCCCTCCGGTCCCGTGCTCGAGGCCCTGCGGACCGACCGGTCCGACGCCTCCGGCACCGGCTACTTCGACTCGGTGCGGAACCGGTACGACCGCGGCCTGCTCGAGCTCGCACTCGGCCACGACGTGGTCCTGCCGCGCGTGCTCGGCCCGTCGGAGGCGGCCGGCACGACGATCGACGGCGTCGAGGGCGTGCCCGCGGGGATCGTCGTGGGCGCGGGTGCCGGAGACAACGCCGGCGCAGCGCTGGGTCTCGGCGCGACCGCCGGTGACGTGGTGGTGTCGATCGGCACCTCCGGCACCGTGTTCGCGGTCAGCCCGACCCCCACCCACGACGCGTCCGGAACGGTCGCGGGCTTCGCCTCCGCTTCCGGCGAGTTCCTGCCGCTGATCGCGACGCTGAACGCGGCCCGCATCCTCGACGTGACCGCCGCGCTGCTCGGCGTCGACCACGACGAGCTCGGTCGCCTCGCCCTCGCCGCGTCGCCGCTCGCAGGCGGCCTGGTCCTGGTGCCGTACTTCGCCGGCGAGCGCACGCCGAACTTGCCGGACGCCACCGCTTCGCTCGTCGGCATGACGCTCGGCTCGACGACCCGGGAGAACCTCGCCAGGGCGGCGGTCGAGGGTCTGCTCTGCGCGCTGGCCGACGGGCTCGCGGCGGTGGAGGGGCAGGGTGTGACCGCGGAACGGCTGCTGCTGATCGGTGGCGCGGCGCTGAACCCCGCGGTGCAGGCCGTGGCCGCGCAGGTCTTCGCGAAGCCGGTCGTGGTGCCCGAGCCGGGCGAGTACGTGGCGCTCGGCGCGGCCGTGCAGGCGGGCTGGGCCCTCGCCGGCCGACGCCCGCAGTGGCCGGTACCCGGTGTCGCCTCCCCCGCTCCGGACCACCACCCGGAGATCCTGGAGGCGTACCGGGCGGCGGCGGCCCGCTCCGCCCTCCGCTGACGCGCTGGTGCGCGTCGATGGGGACACGGGCGCACTGCGCGACCGAGCGGCGGCGCCTGCTTCAGACACACCGCACAGAAGACATGAGGCTCGGCCGACGACTCGGGTGAGACTGTGCAGATGATGTCCGGTTCTATCGCGCCTCCCGCAGCCTCGGGATCGGTGCCTCGGATCGCGCTGTGGGACAACGCCCGGCTCGTGCTGATGGTGCTCGTGATCTTCGGGCACTCCCTCGAGGGCATCCGCAGTCCGGGGAGCGCGGCGACGGCCGTCTACGACGTCGTCTACGCGTTCCACATGCCGGCGTTCCTGCTGATCTCGGGCTGGTTCACCCGGGCCGAGCCGCTCGACCGCCGGGCACTGCGGGGCACGATCGAGCTGCTGATCACGTGGCTCATGGCGGAGGCGGTCTGGGTCGGGATCCGCGCGCTGCTCGGCAGGGCGGTGGTGGTCCCCGGCTCGTTCCTCGTGACCCCCAGCTGGACGCTGTGGTTCCTCGTCACCCTCGTCGCGATGCGCGTGGTCCTGCCGTATCTCGCGATGCTGCGGTTCCCGCTGATCACCTCGATCGTGGTGGCCCTGGCGGCCGGGTTGTCGCCGATGATCGGGACGCAGTTCTCCGCGAGCCGCACGCTCGCGCTCCTCCCCTTCTTCGTGCTCGGCTGGCGCCTCCGGCAGACGCGGGTCGGCGACGCCGCCTGGTTCGCCGCGCCCAGCGTGCTGCTCCGGCTCGCTGCCGCCGCAGCGCTCGCCGGAGGAGCCGCCGCGGTGCTGCTGCTGATCCGCCTGCCGGTCTTCACGAACCAGCTGCTGTTCTGGCGGCGCGGCTACGCGGAGATGGGGCTCGGCGACCGGACGGGGATACTGCTGCGGGCGCTGATGCTGGCCATCGGGATCGTGATGGTGGTCGCCCTGCTGATCCTGACCCCGCGCCGGTCGTTCCGCCTGTCAGCGCTCGGCCGCAACACGCTGCCCGTGTACCTTCTGCATGCGCCGCTCGTCATGCTGGCCAGGAAGGTGAACCTGGACGACGCGATCGGCGCGCTGCCGATCGCGCTGCCGATCCTGCTCGCGATCGCGATGGTGCTCGTGCCGGTGCTCGCGAGCCGGCCGGCCGTCGCGCTCGCCCGGCCGCTCACCGACCCGATGGGGTTGCTCCGCCTGCGCTGACCCGCCCCTGCCCGCGGAGCGCAATCACATGCGAACCCCTCTCCACTTCCCGACAGGGAAGTGCCCGTCAAGATCGCACGGGAGGCAGCTCGCGGTTCAGTCTGTTGCGGCGCCCGCGGCTCGCGCCTCCAGCGCGGCCGCAACGGCTTCGAATTCGGCGAGCGCGGCTGTGAGGTCCTCCACGATCTCGCGGGCGATCACCTCCGGAGCCGGCAGGTTGTCGAAGTCCTCGAGCGATTCGTCGCGGAGCCAGGTGATGTCGAGGTTCGTCTTGTCGCGCGCAATCAACTCGTCGTAGGCGAAGGCGTGCCAACGCTCGCTCTCGGCCCGCTCCTCCCGCGGCCGCCCCGCGGCGTAGGAGAGGACGAAGTCGTCGAGGGCCGCCCTGGTGAGCGGGTTGGTCTTCAACGTGAAGTGCTGGTTGGTGCGCAGGTCGTAGATCCAGAGCTTCCGCGTCCACGGGTCCGATGAGGCCGGCTTCTTGTCGAAGAACAGGACGTTCGCCTTCACGCCCTGCGCGTAAAAGATCCCCGTCGGCAACCGCAGCATCGTGTGCAGGTCGAAGTCGGCGAGCAGCCGCTTGCGGAGCACCTCCCCCGCACCGCCCTCGAAGAGCACGTTGTCGGGCAGCACCACCGCGGCCCGCCCGTTGACGGCGAGGATCGTCATGATGTGCTGGAGGAAGTTGAGCTGCTTGTTGGACGTCGTGGCGACGAAATCCTGCCGCTCGATCTCGGTGTCCTCCCGCGCCTCCCGACCATCCGCGCCCACCATGGTGAGCGACGACTTCCGGCCGAAGGGCGGGTTGGTGAGCACGACGCTCCACCGCCGGCCCGGGTCCGCGATCAGGGAGTCCTTGACCTCGATCAGTGACGGGCCGTTGGAATCGCCGATGCCGTGCAGCAGGAGGTTCATGGCGGCGAGGCGCGCGGTGCCGTCCACGAGCTCCGTGCCGCTGACGAATCGGTTGCGCAGGTGCTCGCGCTCAGGCGGCGTCATCGACTCCGCACCCTGGGACGCGTACTCGTGCGCGACGAACAGGAAGCCGGCCGTGCCGCAAGCGGGGTCGACGACGGTGTCCTGCACGCTCGGGCGGACGACGTCCACCATCGCGTGCACGAGCGCACGCGGCGTGAAGTACTGGCCGGCGCCGGACTTCACGTCCTCAGCTCCCTTGGCGAGCAGCGACTCGTAGGCGTCTCCCTTGATGTCGACGCCGGTGGCGGACCACTCCTCCTTGTCGATCAGGTCGTGGATCAGCCGCCGCAGCTTGGCCGGATCCTGGATCCGGTTCTGCGCCTTCCGGAAGATCGTGCCGAGCGTGCCCGGCTGACGCGCGAGCCCGACCAGGATCTGCGTGTACCGGAACTCGAGC
Organism: uncultured Amnibacterium sp.; assembly: GCF_964244015.1. Lineage (NCBI taxonomy): Bacteria > Bacillati > Actinomycetota > Actinomycetes > Micrococcales > Microbacteriaceae > Amnibacterium > uncultured Amnibacterium sp. The sequence continues at coordinate 4,392 of NZ_CAXTHO010000025.1, forward strand.
TCGGCGCCGTCGGCGTCGAGCAGCCGCTGCCACGAAAGATCGTCCGGCACGATGCGTTCAGGCTTGAGCGGCCGTGTCGCTCGCTCGTGCGCCATCTTGAGGAACAGCAGGAAGGTGAGCTGCTCGACGTAGTCGATGGTGCCGACGCCGTCGTCACGGAGGACATGGGCGTAGGACCAGAGCTTGTCGACGAGACGGCGAGGGTCAGCCACGAATCGTTCCCTTCGGGATGGGTGACCAAAGGCGCTGCTTCTGCCAGTCATCCGGGCAGCCCATCTGTCGAAGCGACAGATAGGGCACGCGAGGGAACCTCGCCAGGAGGTCGGGCAGGATTTGCGTGCCTTCTGGCGAAACCGTCCGGAGCAGGTACTGGGTGATGCCCAGAAGGTGGAAGACCCGCTTCTCGGTACCCCGGAGATGATCCAGATCTGGTACGGCCCCGTGCTGCGGCAGCTTGGCACTGATCGCCACCGCGCGGTTCCACATCCGCGCGTGGTGCGCACACCAGTTCCGGAGCACGTTGAGCGCGCGAAGCCAGGAGGCGAACTGAGCGCTGGTGATCGGCCCGAAATGCTGTGCAACCGCGTCCCGCCGAGCGATCGGCGCGAACTGGTAGAGGTACGACAGGCCACCCCAGTCAAGTAACTCGACCGCCGCCCATACCGGCAGACGTCCGCCGTACCGTTGACGATGGTGCACGACGAAGTCCTCGCGCGAATCGGCGATTGCGACCTCATATCTGTCCAGCCACCGCTCGTAGCGCACGATGTCGATCTGCGGGTCGAGCAGGCTCCGTCGAAGGTGAGCTTCCGGATGCAGGCGACCGAGCTCGTGTCCGAGCACCGCCCGCACCGCCAACTCCACCCTTCCGAGCGCGTCGAACACTCGTACTCGGAGCGCCCGATCGAACCCGGAGAGACTGACGACGTGCTCGAGGCGAACGCCCTCGCGAAACCGCTCAGACCGAGTCCGATCCGGGTTCCAGTCGCGGAACGGGTACCAATAGCCGCTGAGGCGGTAGTAACTGATGCCATCGAGCAGACTGCGAGCGACGGCCTCGTCGTCGATCCTCAAGCCGCGGCGCTGAAGCAGCCTGACCTGATCACTGACCTCGGTGAACACCTTGATATCACGGTCTGGCACCACTGTCCCCCACGACAAAAAAGAAGACCGGCCCTGGACCTGCTTTCGCAGGCGGAACCGGTCGTGATGAGCCATTTATAGCACGTGGGCCCGCATCCGCACCATCACGCCGGCAGATGCTCGACGTCGTCCATGGTGCCGACGCCATGATCCCGGAGGACGTTGGTGGAGGACCAGTCGGCGTCACACCGCGCGCAACGCTGCTCGGACCGGCGTTCTTGCCGCGTCGCCTCGCGACTCGACCGGAGCGACGAAGTGCCCGAAGGTCAGGTCATGCAGATCCGATGCCCAGAGGCCGACTTCGCGAGCCGCCTGCTCCGCGGTCACGTTGTTCGACCGCAACGCCTCGAAGGTCTGCCGGAACACCTGCGATGGTTCGCGAGGCAGGCCTCCCACCTCTCCGCTCCGACATCCGCGCTGCGCGAGCGCCACGCAGTCCATGCGATAGGCGTTGTCGCTGAGCCGCCCGAGGTCGTGCAGCCGCCTCAGCATGGTCAGCGCGGCGACGCCATAGTGGGAGCGCAAGCGCAGAACGGCCGGAAGGGCGGGTTCTCGACCGACCCGGGCGAGTAGGAGGTCCGCCGGCATCAGGAAGCTGGCCGCGAACGCATCGGCCTCGGCTTCGAGGTCGCCCTCGTGACCTCGCGAATGCATCACCAGATGCCCGATCTCGTGGGCGAGGTCGAATCGGCTCCGTTCCGCCGTCTTCATCGTCGAAAGGAACACGTAGGGTTCGGCATCCCGCCAGAGACTGAACGCATCGACCGTGTGCGCGATCATGGGCAGGCTCATCACGCGGAGCCCGTGGGCTTCGCTGAGTTGCAGCAGGTTCGGCAGTGCTCCCCTGCCTTGACCCCACAGCGCGCGGACCGCCTCGGCCGCTCGCTCCGGCTTCTCCCCGTCCAGGTCGGGAAGGATGACATCCCGGAGGCGGAAGCGGGTCGCGAGCCACGAGTAGAACTCGATTCCGCTCGCGCCGACCGCACAGGCGGCGTCCCTCTGTCGGAGCGTGGCTCGGCTGGAAGCGCGGAAACGCGCCTCCTTTACCTCGATCACGTCTCCGTGACTTCGTAGCAGGAACTCGGGCGAGACTCCCAACCCCTGCGCTAGAGCCCCGACGGCCGGACCACGGGCGCCCTCGTTCTCAAGCGCAGTGAGCGCGCGCACTGACAGGCCCAGTCGGGCCGCGAGTGCTGCCTTCGTCATGCCCGCTCGCTCGCGGGCGAGACGAATACGCGCTGGCGACGCCTCAGAGGGCGAGAACGGGGAACGGGACTTCGTCATCAGGGCTCGCATCCCGGGGTCGCTTCGACTCGACGGGATCGAAGTCGATGGCCGGCAGGACAATCCGCTCCCACCACCCGACCACGAAGCCGCGTTCGTCCATCCTGGCGGGCAGTGAGAGCTCGGCGCGCAGGCGCTCCGCCGCTCGGAAGTACAGGAGTACCCAGGTGCTGAGGTCGGCCGAGCGCTCGGCCGACATGTCCGCGAGTTCGACGGGAGCGATGTCGAGCATGTTCTGCTCGTTCGCGTCGATGTGCCGACTCGTCGCCGAGCCGTGTGTTCGTGCTGAACGGGGCTCGCCGAATCCGACAAGACCGGTACGCCGGTCGCCGCCGATGACGGCCACCGCGATCCGACGTCGCCGGAGGACGGCGCGTGGCTGGTTGCGGTCGTCGATCGGAATCCAACCCAGAGGGGCGAGCCCGCGACGCAACTCGGTTGCGGTGACCAGCCACCGCAACGACCCGGCTGCCATCACCGGCGAGTACTCGTCGGCGCTGCCTGCCGCGACGTCACCGGCATCCAGCGCGCGGTTCACGACGGTGAGTGGAATCTCGAGCGCGTCCAGTCGCCGGAGCGCCGCATCACCGTCGAAGACGTCGCTCTCGTCGGGCCATTGCTGAGTCACGGTTCCTCCTGATCACTCGTCTCGGCAGTGTCGATTACGCCACCGACACCGAGTGCCGCGCGCCATTAGCTGCCGCGGCGTCGATCAAGGCTCCGGAATCAGCTTTGCCGGAGTCCGTGCCCGGCATGAACGTCGAGCGTCCTGGCCGCGGGACCGGCGTCAGCCCTTGCCGAGGGTCGAGCCCGCGTTGCTCTTCGCCGGCTTCGAGGAGCCGTCCGACGCGAGGACTCTGCCCGCCTTGGATAGTTCCTTCTTGGACGGTTTGGACGACTTGGACGACTTGCTCTTGCCCATCGTGAATACCCTTTCCCGTGGTTGCGGGCAGAGTACGTCGCACGTCGGACAGCGCCTCAGGTCTCGCTGATTCGTGCGCTCACGCCGCAGCAGCGCCTTCGAGCCAGCGCGCGATCGCCGCCTGGTCGAGATGGTCCGCGACGACGGAGACCATGAAGTCGGCCACCTCTGCCTGCGACAGGTCATCCCGGATGGCGACACCGTTCAACTCCAGAAAGGTCACGCAGGCCAGCCAGGCCGTCCGCTTGTTGCCGTCCGCGAAGGCATGGCTCATGGCCACCCGGTGCAGCAGCAGCACCGCCGCCTGGAGGAAGAGCGATTCATAGGCATAGCCGCTCAGCAACTCGAGCGACGGCTGGGCGACGGCAGCCTCAAGGCGCCCTCTGTCGATCAGAGGCGCAGCCGAGCGAAGGTCGTGGATGAGGACGACTTCATCCACGGTCAGGAACCGAGTCGCCGATCGGCGAGCTCGTCCAACGCCTCGCTCCAGCGACGGTCAGCCCGAGCCGCGACTTCGGCAACGGCGCCCGGCTCCGGGGCCTCGTCGAGATTCCTCGGCCGTCGGGGACCCGGGGACCCCGCGACGGACTGGGCGACGAAATACCGCCGCACGGTCGAGGCGGATATCGGACGATTCGACGCCGCCTCAGACGGCTTCCCGTCGCGTGCTTCCACCCACGGCTCCTCGGCATGGGTCGATTCGCTCAGTTCACGCGCGGAGACCGAGTCGTAGTACCGAAGGACCGCGCCCACGATCGCTTGCTGCGGTCCGGGAAGGACACTCACCCTCTTCAGTCCGCCGACGTAGACCTTCCGGAGGACCGGCCCCTCGCGCCATGCCTCGAAGTCCTCCTCGAGCCGCCGCCGACCGGTTCAGGCGAGTGACCACCCGTCTGCGTAATAGAGCATCTTCTGCAGACGAAGCCGCTCCTCCTGCGTCACGTCGCCCACATGAGCGGCGATGTAGACGGCGACCGCAAGCGTGTCCACGACGCACCACCTCCGCTTACAAGATGTCGTCGCGACGGCGTGGCGACCTGACCAGTACCCATATCGTCTCGCGCGGTACCGACGGTGCTGCGGAGGCCATCGTCATCGGTCGGGCGCGCCCGGCGCATCCGCCTTCACGCGTCGGGCCTGGGTCCTGAATATGCCGTCGGTCGAGACCGTGGATTCCACCTCGACGAGGTCCGGGGATTGAGCCCGCACCCGAGCGCCGAACTCCTCGGGCGACGCGGCTCGGGGTGGCTCAATCAGCTGCTCGACCCCGTTCACGGACAGGTGCGGTACGCACTGCGTTTCTGCCACGTCGGTCGCCCACCATTCGATGCGGTCCGCGACGCGATCATCAAGCCATGAGCTGACGCTTGGGTGCCAGTACGTCGGACGATTGAGCAGCGAGCCGAACCGGTGGGCGACGGCCGGAGCAAAGTCAACGACCTCGATCCGTGCGCCGGGGTTCAAGTTTGTCCGCAGGAAGCTGCTGCTGCCGACGTCGCTCGCCGGCAGCGAATAGCCGATGACGGTGAGGTGATCCGCCGCCTGGAGTCGCGCGGCCGCTTGGATCCACTGTTCGCGCAGCCCGACCCGGTCGTAATAGCGGTTCTTCACGCTCGTGGGCGGGATGATGAATGTCTTGAGCCCGCCATAGATGCGGTCGTCGCGTGGTGCGCTGGATCGCTCACCCGTCCGGTAGTCGAGGATGATCGGGTCGGTAACGGGCGCAGCGTCACCGCCGTGCAGCCAGTTGATCGACCCGTGGAGTTTATACAACTCGGCGTACGGCTTCGTCGGCGCGTTTGTCGTGAACATCGAGCCGACGCCCGGCGCGATCCGCTCGGTAAGCGGGACCACATAGAGGTCTGCGAGGGTGCCGATGCCGCCAGCCACCCGCAGCGGCTCCTCGAGCAACGTGTCGTAGTTGAAGGTGAGGACGGCAGCCCGATCGCGGCTCCACTGCCATGCGACCCGCTCGAGCCATTGCGGCAGATGGGCGTCTGTCGCCTCTCGTTGGGCTTCGGCGATCACCTCGCGCAGAGCCGCGACGGTCTCACCAAACAGCGCCCGGTGCAGGAGGTTCTCCTCCTCCGAAAGCCACGGCTGATCGGCGCCGATGAAGGTGAGGTACTCCTCGACATCGCCCCCGAAACGTTCGAGGTCCTCGCCGCCCTGACCGCCGAGCTTCGCGACCACCCGCTGGCCCAACTCCTTGAGGAGCAGCATCGACTCGCTGAGCGCGCGCGAGAACCCGGCTCCGAGGAGCACGACGTGATTCACGCTCGCGGTCCGCCGTCGGCGAGGTGCGCGACAGATGGCCGCATCGGGCTCGGGAAATCCGGGATCACGCGGACACGAACTCCTCAGCGCGGTCGAGGTCGTCGGGACGGCCGGTCAGCTGGCCAGAGAACGCGGCGTGCAGGAGCGCGCGGCGAAGGGCCCCGCTCCGGCTTTGCTGGGCTCGGATCCCCTCGTTGACTCGAGAGTGCGCGTCGGTGACTTCATTCATGGCAGTCACTACAGACGACTGGAACTGAGCGTCTCCGATTCGGAGGGTCGAGGCACGAAGCAATGCGAAATGTCGTCCATATCCTCTCGCGCGCAGACGCGTGTTCCGCAGCGCCCAGTACGCAAACTCCGCGCTCACACCATCCGCCGGGAGCAGAAGCTTGACCCCGGTGCCGCCTATCGCAAACTCCTCGTCGAGTTTCTTGAAGCGTCTAGTGTGATCTCCAAAGGCGATAACCGGGAATGGACCGTGGTAAACGGCATCCTCGTCGTCACTGCGGACAGCCGCCGAGCCGCCCCCCTGATCCACGACGGGCCACCGGCCCTCCGAACCTGCCGTTCTCACGTCAACATGGCCGCGAGGTGCCGCGGCTGGAATAAGGATGTCTGAGAACCGAGTTTCCCTACTATCGGGGCTCGTTAGTAAATTCGCTAGGCTCGCGAGGATGAAGTTGGCATTTCGCGTCGTAGCCGTGAGGAGGTACGACTCTGCGGCGTAAAGACGAGAGAGATGCTCCTCGAGAATCTCGACGATCCGGCGCTGCTCGATAAGCGGCGGGAGGGAAATGGCCCGAGCGAGGCTAGCCTTGACCTTCAGAAAAGGCTGCGCAGACCCACTGCGGACCCAAAAGTGCTCGTCGTTCACGAGGTACCACAAAAACTTGGGGTCGAGGCACGGCTTAGGAATTAGCACATGTGTATTTGCGATTGCCGCCCAGTCTCCGTCGGCCAAGAACGCCTTGCCGCAGCGCGCCCCGACGGCCGAAACCACCACTCCTGGGCCGTGGTGCTCTGCCTCTTCGACCCATACGTCCGGACCGCTCGCACTATAGCCCTGGATCAGCCCGGGACTAGGCGTGGCACTGTTTCTCCCCTTGATAATTGATGAATTTCCGGATCGCGCAAGCACCACGCTCGATAGCGATGTCTCGCGCCACCCCTCCGGCAGGGTCATGCCGTCAGCTCCCGGTTGAGCGACTCCACGATCGCGCCAGCCCGCGATCCGAGGTCACGGATCGCGCCGTCGATACCGCCCCGCTCGCGGAACGGCGCCTCGTCCAGGTCATCAGCCGAGATTCCCGCGGACGAGGCGATCACGTCGGCCATGCGGTCGAGCCACCAGCGCTGTGCATCCGTGTACGTCGCTCCTTCTTGGGTCTGCTGGGTGAGCCACGCCAGGTAGCGCTCGCGCACCCGGTCGGCGTACGGCACCAGCTCCGGCGCCTCGCCCAGTGTGAAGCGCAGCAACGACACCAGGTCGGTCAGGGTCGACTTCGCGGTGTGCGGCTTCACGCGCGATACCTCCACCTGCTCGTACGCGGCCCAGATCAGGTCGGCGGTCCAGCGGTGCGGTGGGCGGGCGATGCGGTCGGCCAGCTCCTGGATCGCCGCGAATGGGACGCGCTCGCTCTTCGCCTCCTGCATCACCTGGATCGCCGTGATCTCGCTGCGGTTGTCGACGAGGTAGCGCGCCCAGTCCTCGACCAGGGAGCGCGCCCGGTCGGGATCAACGAGCCCGAAGGCGTCCAGCAGCTCGTCGCGGTTCACCTCGTCGATGATGCGGTCGTGCGCGCGTCGCAGTTCCAGGATTCGGGTGCGGAGGTCCGGGTTCGATGCGAGTGGCCGCACCGCCTCCTCCACCAGCCGGGCCACGACCGCGACCGGCTCCTCGCCCGGAGCGGCGGCGGCGCGCTGGACGTCCGGGTTCACCGCGTCGACCAGGCCGCGCACGATCTGCCGCAGCGGCTGGCCGGCGACGTCGTCCAGCTCTGCTCGCTCCGCGGGCTGCAGTTGCAGTTCGAGGGCGGAGAGCCGGGAGGCGAGCGTCGCCGCGTCCGCCTCCGTCAATTCCAGCGCGGCGGCCTTCTGCAGCAGCTTCTGCAGCGAGATGCCCTTGTCGCGGTTCAGCGGCGGGTCGACGAAGTCGTGCTCGGTCACCCCGACCGCGTCGACGATCACGAAGCGCGTCTTGTCCGTCGCATCAGGCGTGACCGCCTGGAAGGTGTCGGAGTCGATCGTCCGGGCGCCGCGGCCCTTCATCTGCTCGAAGTACTGGCCGCTGCGGACGTCCCGCATGAACAGCACGCACTCCAGCGGCTTCACGTCGGTGCCGGTCGCGATCATGTCGACCGTAACGGCGACGCGCAGCGCCGGGGAGGTGCGGAACGCCTGCAACTGCCCCTTCGGGTCCCGCGCCTGGTAGGTGATCTTCGCGGCGAAGTCGTTGCCCTTGCCGAAGACCTCGCGAACGGTTGTGACGATCTCCTCCGCGTGCGCGTCGTCCTTCGCGAAGATCAGCGTCTTCGGCAGTGCGGACCGGCCCGGGAAGATCTCGGTGTACAGGCGATCGCGGAACGTCTCCAGCACGAGGCGGATCTGCGACTTCGCGGTCACCGCCCGGTCTAGGGCGGACCTCGAGTACTGCACGTCCTCATCGAGGGTCTCGAGCCGCTCCTCGCGCGTGCGGCGGTCGACCTTCGGCACCACCGTGCCCGCCTCCAGCAGCCCGCCCTCCTCGCTGATTCGCGTGCGGATCCGGTAGATGTCGAAGTCGACGTTCACGCCGTCGGCCACGGACTGCGGGTAGGTGTACTCGGAGACGAGGTTCTGGCGGAAGAACGCGAACGTCTGCTTCCCGGGCGTCGCGGTGAGGCCGACAACATGGGCGTCGAAGTACTCGAGCACCGGACGCCAGTTGCCGTAGATCGACCGGTGCGCCTCGTCCACGATGACCAGGTCGAACGACTCCGGCGGCATGGCGGCGTTGTACTGGACTGTGACCGGCGCCTCTGGTATCGCGTCGTCGAGCTGCGGGTCGTCCCCCTCCGGCACCTCCTCGCCCGCGAGCACCCGGTACACGCGCTGGATCGTGGAGACGACGACGCTGGAGGAGCCGAGCATTCCCGCGCGGGTCAGCTTGTCGACCGGGTAGACCTCGGCGAAGCGGCGGCCGTCGCCCGGCGTGACGTAGTTGCGGAACTCGCCGATCGTCTGGTCGGCGAGGTTGTTGCGATCGACGAGGAAGAGCACCCGCCCGAACCCGCCGTAGGCGAGGAGGCGGTACGCGAGGGTGACGGCGGTGAAGGTCTTGCCCGCGCCCGTCGCCATCTGGATCAGGCTGCGGTCGAAGCGCTGCTCGGCGAGCGCCCGCTCGACCCCCTGGATCGCGGTGATCTGCGCCGGCCGCAGCGCCTTCGTGTCGAGGGGCGGCAACGCCCGCGCCTTCGCACGCCACGTCGGCCGCTCCGGGCTCTCCGCCGCTTCGCGCAGGATGCGGGCGAGCGTCGCGGGCTGCGGGAACGCGAAGATGCGGCGCGACCTCGGGTCGGGATCGAAGCCATCGGTGAAGTGCGTCTCGGAGCCGCTGGCCTCGAACACGAACGGCAGACGACCGTCGACGGTGTGGGCGCGGGTCGCGGTCGGGCCGGGCAGCCCGGTCGCGTACATCGCAGACTGCCACTCGACGCCGGAGAGGCTCGTGCCGGCGGGCTTCGCCTCGATCACGCCCGCTGCACGGGTGCCGACGTAGAGCAGGTAGTCGACGCGGCCGTGGCCCGGCGCCATGATCGCCTCCCGCACCGCGACCCCGTCGGCGGCGAAGAGGTCGAGGCGCGAACGGTCCTGCACGGCCCAGCCTGCCGCCGTCAGCTGCGCGTCGATACGGACACGGGCGCGCTGCTCAGCGGCGAGGCGGGCGTCGTCGCCTTCTGGAGCCATTGGATCAGGCTAAGTGTGCACGCCATGCTCCTCGAACCCCACGAGGGGTGTCGAGCCGATCGCCGCTGGCAGCGGTGCGCTCATCACTCGGCGTCGCCCGCCCCTGGGTGACTCTCCCGCCTGCACCGGCGGGCGGGAGAGTCACGCTGAGGCGGGACGGGCGTCAGCCGAGCGGGCGGAGGACGAGGGTTCCCTCGACGACGCGGGGGTCGAGGCGGTACTGCGGGAGCACGCCCGGCCCGCAGGAGGCGGTCCCGATGCCGTGCTCGGCCAGGTCGAGCACCAGCCGGGTGCGGTCACTGGCCGGAGGCAGATCGGTCGGGTGCGCGGCGGCGTCGAGCTCGGCGGAGGTCCACGGGCTGGCCGTGAACGAGAAGCCCGAGCCCTCGACGCGCAGACCGCTGCCGCCGGCCGACAGCTCCAGGTCGACGACGCCCGAACGGGAACCGTTCTCCTGCGGCTTGACGTAGTCGGTGTGCAGCGCGGCCGCGCCGTCGACGTCGAATCGGCCGAGCCGCTGGGACTGGCCGGTGTCCGGGTACCGCTGCCCGGGACCGTACCCGCTCCACGCGACGTGGTCGGGCGACCAGGGCAGCGCGAGCTCGAGCCCGAAGCGAGCCCAGCCCGAGGGCCACTGCCCCCTCGGCTCGGCGTGCACGTCGAGCCGCAGGGCCTCGCCGTCCGAGGTCCACGTCAGGCGCAGCAGGACGCTGCCGTCGTGCGGGGCCGCGGCGACCACGGTCGTCACGGTGAGTGCGCCGTCGCCGGGCTCGACCGAGACGACGCGGCTGTGCAGCCGGTCGAGACCCGACTCCGCCCATCCGTCGGCGTCGCTCCGAGCCTGGGCTCCGTTCGCGGCGCCGCGGTCGTTGTCGGTGGGCGCACGCCAGAGCGCGAGATCGGGACCCGGCACTTCCACGGCACCGACGGTCAGCAGGCGACCCGTCCTCGCGTCGAACGACGCCGGCCCGAGCCGGATGACGCCGTCGGAGGCGGACGGCGTGACCGCGCCATCGGGGACCGCCACCTCGGGCAGCGCGCCCGACTGCGTCCAGGCGATCTCGTGCCCGGCCGTCGCCCACGGCGTCTCGGCCGCCGTGACCGCGGACACCGTCAGCACGCCGTCGCCCGCAGTCTCGGGCGGCAGCGTCACCTCGACCGTCGCACCGGGCGCGACGGGCGGGACCTCGATCGACCCCTGCGCGTCGCCCCGCGTCCACACGAACGCGAGATGCCCCAGGTCGACGAAGTCGTACCGGTTGCCGACCGTCAGCACGCTTCCCTCGACGGCCAGCTCGACCGGCTCGATGACCTTCTTGTAGTCGAGCAGCCCGGGCCGGGGATTCCGGTCCGCGTCGACGAGGCCGTCGGCGACGAAGTTGCCGTCGTGGATCTCCTCGCCGAAGTCCCCGCCATACGCGAAGAACTCGCGGCCGTCGGGGGTACGGCGGCGGATGCCGTGCTCCAGCCACTCCCAGACGAATCCGCCCTGCGTGCGCGGGTAGGCACGAAAACTCCGCTCGTACTCGCTCATGCCGCCGGGCCCGTTGCCCATGGCGTGGACGTACTCGCACTGCAGGAACGGCAGCGCCCGGCGATGGGCGTCGGCGGCCGCGTCGGCGAGCGGCTCCTCCGCCTGTCGCCCGATCGCGTCGACCTCGTCCTGGTGCGCGTACATCCGCGAGTAGACGTCGACGTAGGTGCTGGACCAGTCGCCCTCGTAGTGCACGGGACGGGAGGGATCGAGCTGCTTCGACCGCGCCGCCATCGCCTCCAGGTTCGCTCCCGTGCCCGCCTCGTTGCCGAGCGACCAGATGATCACGCTCGGGTGGTTGCGGTCCCGGGCGACCGTGCGCTCGATGCGATCGAGGAACGCGGGCAGCCAGGTGGCGTCGTCGCTCGGGTTGCGGCGCCAGTCGACGTAGAAGAAGCCGTGCGTCTCGAGGTCGCACTCGTCGATCAGGTAGAAGCCGAGCTCGTCCGCGAGCCCCGGCAGGTCGGGGTGCGGCGGGTAGTGGGAGGTGCGGATCGCGTTGATGCCCATCTGCTTCATCAGCAGCAGCTCGCGCCGCACCAGCTCCGGCGGCACCACGCGACCGAGGTCGGGGTGGTGCTCGTGCCGGTTCACACCGCGGATGCGGATGCGCGTGCCGTTCACCTTCAGCTGCGCATCCTCGATCGTGATCGAGCGGAAGCCCACGGCGAGCGTCGCACGCTCGGTCTCCGTCCGCACGACGACCTGCACCAGGTCCGGTGTCTCCGCGGTCCACGCCGGGACGCGTCCGAGCTCGTGGTCGACACCGGTCGCGAGGCCGGTGAGACCCAGCGACGGCACGTCCACGACCGCGATCGCACCGTCGCGGGTGTCCGCCTCGACCCGCAGCACACCTTCACCGTCGGCGAAGTCCGCCTGCGCGCGCACGTCCTGCAGCCCGCCGACCGGGATCGCCTGCACCGCGACGTCGCGGAAGACGCCGGGCAGCCACCACATGTCCTGGTCCTCGAGGTAGCTGGTCGCCGCCCACTGGACGACGCGCAGCACGATGGAGTTGGTGCCCTGCCGCAGCACGGCCGACAGGTCGAACTCGTGCACGAGCCGGCTGCCGGCGGTCGAGCCGAGCCGGATGCCGTTCACCCACACCTCACCGGCGGCGTCCACCCCGTCGAGCCGCAGCAGCGCGTGCGTGTCCGCGTCCGCCCAGTGAAAGGTGCGGCGGAAGTCGCCGACCGGGTTCGCATCGGGTACGTGCGGCGGATCCACCGGGAACGGGAACCGCACGTTCGTGTACGCGGGCAGCCCGTGCCCGTGCATCGGCCAGCTGGAGGGGACCGGGATGCGGTCCCAGCCGCTGTCGTCCGGATCGGCGAGGTCGTCCGGCGCCACGGCGGGGCTCGCCGAGAGCCGGAACGCCCACTCACCGTTCAGAGACAGCAGCACGGCATCGGTCGTGAACCGGGCGCGGGGTGCCAGCCAGCCCTCGCCGATGATCAGGCGCTGCTCGAGCGGAGCGATCGTGGTGTCGCTCATGCGACTGCCTCCACGGTGATGACGAGCGCGTGCTCGGGATGCAGGATCGGCATCGGCAGGCCGATGACGGCGAGCGCCGACCCGGACAGCACGAGGCCGTCGGCGAGCCAGGCCGGCTCACCGCGCTGATGCGAGACGTGCGCGGGGAGCGGCGCCGTCGCGCTGACGCGGTAGGCCCGCGCCGGGTCGAGGCCCGGCAGCCGGACGGGCAGCGGGGTCTCGAACGCGCTCGTCGTGAGCTGCGCCCAGGAGAAGATCGCCCGCGAGCCGTCGAGCGCGACCGCGCCGGTCAGCTGCGTGGACGGGTCGGGCGAATCGGCCCGTACGGTGCGGCCGCCGTGCAGCACCTCGCGCCACTGCTTGTACAGGGCGATCGCGGTGCGCAGACCCTCGCGGTCCTCGTCGGTCGCCAGCCGGATGTCCCACTCGATCCCGAAGTGCCCGAACAGCGCGGTCGCGGTGCGGAAGTCGATGTCGTGCGTCCGCCTCGTGCTGTGGGACGTCGTCGGACCCACGTGTGCGCCGACCAGCTCGGGCGGCACGATCAGCTGCGTCCACCGCTGGATCGTCTGCCGTTCGAGCGCGTCGTTCGTGTCGGACGCCCACACCCGGTCGGTGCGCTGGAGCGCGCCCAGATCGACTCGGCCACCACCCGAGGAGCACGACTCGATCTCGATTCCAGGATGCCGGCGCTTCAACTCGTCGAAGAGCCGGTACGCGGCGAGCGTCTGCTCGTGAGTCGAGGCGAGGCCGTCGTGACCGAGCTCGAGCTGGTCGCGGTTCTGGTCCCACTTGAGGTACGCGATCGGGTACTCCGTGAGCAGCGCGTCGAGACGGCCGAGCACGTGCTCCCACGCCGCCGGGTTCGCGAGGTCGAGCACCTGCTGGAACCGCCAGTCGAGCGACGTCCGCCCGGCGGGCCGGGAGACCCAGTCGGGGTGCTCGCGGATCAGATCGGAGTCCTCGTTCACCATCTCCGGTTCGACCCAGAGCCCGAACTGCAGGCCGAGTCCACGGACGTGGTCGATCAGCGGGCCGAGGCCGTCCGGCCAGACCGCGGGGTCGACCCACCAGTCGCCGAGCCCCGCCCGGTCGTTGCGGCGATGCCCGAACCAGCCGTCGTCGAGCACGAACCGCTCGACCCCGACGGCGGCGGCGACGTCGGCGAGCTCGCTGAGGGTCGCGAGGTCGTGGTCGAAGTAGACCGCCTCCCAGGTGTTCAGCACGACGGGGCGCGGGGACGTCGGGTGCTGCTCCCGCGCGCGCATCCAGTCGTGGAACCGGGCGCTGACCCCGTCGAGACCGTCCGACGCGTACGAGGCGTAGGCGGTCGGGGTCCGGTACGTCTCGCCCGGTGCGAGCACGATCTCGCCCGGCTCGAGCAGCTCACCCGCACCGATCACGGTCTGGCCGCTCGGCAGCGCGTCGACGAACGCCTCGTGATTCCCGCTCCAGCCGAGGTGCAGCGCCCAGACCTCGCCCGACCGCCAGCCGAATCCGCTCGTTCCCGCGGCGATCACCGCGGTCGAGTCATGACCGGTGCGGCCGTGGCGGCCACTGCGCACCCAGGTGCCCTGATCGATGGAGCGGCGCTGCGGATGCTTCTCCCGCGCCCACCGCCCCGTGGTGTCGAGCGACTCGGTCGCCTGGCCCGGCACGGGCAGCACGAGGTCGAACCGGTCGAGCCCGTAGTCGTCCGTCCCCGTGTTCGTGAGCTCACCGTCGATCAGGAGCAGACCGGAGGGCTCGAGCGAGAACCGGACGATCACCTCGATGCCGACCGAGGTATCGGCGAGCTGCAGCGCGATCGACGCCTCCCCCTCCTCCACCCCCGTGAGCGCGAGCAGCGGGGAGAACGCGCGTCCGCCGCGGCTGCCCCGAACGGCCGGCCGGCCGCGCCAGCCGCGCGACGCCTGGGGCAGCACCGAGGGTCGGATCGGTGCGTCGAACATGGAGTGCGGCACCGCCGCGGCGAGCAGGGCCACGTCGGGCAGCTGCTGCCCGATCGGTGCACCCCAGTGCACCACCACGGGGTCGTCGGAGGAGAGGGCCAGGAGGAGACCGACGCCGTTCGCCTCGATGTAGTGCTGATCGGCCACGGCCGTGTTCCTTTCAATGCGATGCAGTGAGATGCCGCCGGGCATGGCACTGCCCCCAGGCGGATCAGCCTGAGGGCAGTGCTCCTGCCCGACGGCAGGGTTCGGTCAACCCTTGTTCGCGCCCAGCGTCAACCCGGCGACGAACTGGCGCTGCAGGGCGAAGTAGATGATCAGCGTCGGGATGACGATGATCACCGCCCCGGCGGCCAGCAGGTTGTAGTTCTGCAGCCACTGCCCCTGCAGGTTGTTGATGGCGGTCGTCATCGGCAACCGGTCACCGCTCTGGATGAGGATCAGCGGCCAGAAGTAGTCGTTGTAGATGAAGATCACCTCGAGCGTGCCCAGCGCCGCGAGCGCCGGCCGGGTCAGCGGCATCACCACGGACACGTACTGACGGAAGACGCCCGCGCCATCGACGCGTGCGGCCTCGCTCAGCTCCATGGGGAGGGCCCGCATGTAGTTCGAGAGCACGAACGTGCAGAAGCCGACCTGGAACGCGGTATTGATCAGCACGACGCCCGCCAGCTGGTTCAGCAGCGACCCGGAGTCCGAGATGGAGTACGGGATCTGGATCAGCTTGAAGATCTCGAAGATCGGAGCAGCGAGGACCTGCGGCGGCAGCAGGTTTCCGGCGGTGAACGCGATCAGCAGCGCGACGTTGAACTTCCAGGAGAACCTGCTCACGGCGAACGCCATCAGCGAGGCCAGGAACAGGGTCAGCACGACCGTCGGGACGGTGATGAGGACCGAGTTCAGGAAGTACTTCGGCATCCCGCCCTGCACCCACGCCTGCGCGTAGTTCGCGAGGTTGTAGACGCCGCCGATGGAGAAGTAGCCGAGCCGGTTCGTCTCCGCCTTCGGGCGCAACGACGTGTACACCGACCACAGGAGCGGGATCAGCCAGAGCGCCGCCATGGCGGTCAGGAACAGGTAGATCCCGATGTGGCGTGGTTTCCGCCGCCGACGGGTCGCCACGACCGGTACGGCAGCCGCTTTGACGACGGGGACGGTCTTCGACGCGGTCGCGGTCACTCCTGGGCTCCCTTACCGAATGTTCTGATCAGGTAGTAGACGATCGGTACCAGCGACACCACGAGGAGGATCACCGCGAACGCCGTGCCGATGCCGATCACCTGCCCCTCCCCGACCAGGTACTGCACGACCAGCGCCGACAGCAGCTCCAGTCCGTTCGTCGCACCGTTGATGACGTAGACGATGTCGAACGCACGGAGGGACTCGATCACCGTGATCACCACGATGATGACGTTCGTCGGTGCCATCGCGGGGAACACGACCCGGAAGAAGATCTGACGCTCGTTCGCGCCGTCGAGCGCCGCCGCCTCCCGCAGAGACGGATCGACGCCCTTCAGCCCCGCTAAGTACAGGATCATGATGTAGCCGGAGTGGCGCCACGTCGCCGCGACGAGCGCGGCCCAGAGGTTCACGCTCGAGTCGCCGAACCAGTTCACCGCACGGGAAGTACCCGCCGTACCCAGCACGTTGTTCAACAGCCCGTCGTCCGGCGCGTAGAACAGCTGCCAGATAACGCCGATGAGCGCGACCGAGAGCATCACGGGGACGAAGAAGATGCTCTGGTAGATCCTGCTGCCGCGGATGGGCTGGTCGAGCAGCACGGCCAGCAGCAGGCCGAGGGGCGTGCCGATGACCGCCAGGAAGATCAGCCACATCAGCGTGTGCAGCGCGGCCGGCCAGAACGACGGCGAGTTCGTGAACGCGTACGCGTAGTTCGCGACCCCGTTGAAGTGGAAGCTGTCGAGGCTGAGACCGTCCCAACGGAAGAA
Source organism: uncultured Amnibacterium sp. (assembly GCF_964244015.1). NCBI lineage: Bacteria > Bacillati > Actinomycetota > Actinomycetes > Micrococcales > Microbacteriaceae > Amnibacterium > uncultured Amnibacterium sp. Next base: position 20,892 of record NZ_CAXTHO010000025.1, read on the forward strand.
CGAGAGGGCGATCGCGGCGACGGTGGGCAACCAGATGAACGCGACCTCGACGAGGGTCGGGATCCCGACCATGATGCCGAGCACGAGCGCATCACGGCGCGTGAACGTCCTGAGACCGCGCCGGGCCACGGCCCGCCGGTCCGGGGGCGTGGCCCCCGGACCGGCTTCGGTGGTTCCCCGCAGACCGACGGGTTGGATGTCGACCATCGTTACGCGTTCGCGTAGATCGCAGCAGCCTGCTTCTCGACACTCGCGAGGTCGACGGTGCCCGACTTGGTGAAGGTCTGCAACGTGGGGATCATCACGTTGCTGGCCATCGCCGGGTCTGCGTCGCGGTCGAAGAACTGCGTGATGTGCTTCGCGTTCGCGATCGCGTCCGCCAGCTTCTTCACGAACGGGGTGTACACGGAGGTGTCCGCGTCCTTCGCCGTCATGATGTTCGCCGGGTCGACGCTGTTGTACGCCTCCTGGCCGGCGCCGGTGCCCAGGAAGGCCACCATGGCCTTCGCGACCGGGTTCGTGGCGCCGCGCTTCGACAGCATCAGGCCGTCGATCGGTGCCTCGATCGAGTCGGTGCCCTCGACCTTGATGGCGGGGAACGGGAAGAAGTCGATGTCCGCCAGCGTGTCCTTGTCCGTGAACTGCTGCGTCACGAACGAGCCGAGCAGGTACATGCCGGCCTTCTTCTTCCCGACCTTGTCGGCAGCCTCCTGCCAGGTCAGACCGAGGGCGCTCGGGTCCTGGTACTGACGCAGCTCCTTCCAGGTGTCGAACACCTCCTTGACCTCCGACGAGTTCCAGGACTCGTTGTGCGCGAGCAGGTCGACGTGGAACTGGTACCCGTTGATCCGCAGGTTCAGGTAGTCGAACGTGCCCATCGCGGGCCAGCCGTCCTTGTCGGCGAAGGCGATCGGGATGAACCCGGCGGCCTTCATCTTCTTGCACAGCGCGATCAGCTCGTCGAACGTCGTCGGGACTTCCCAGCCCTTCGACTGCCAGACCGACTTCCGGTAGAACACGCCCCACGGGTAGTTGTAGTTCGGGACGAAGTACTGCTTGCCGTCGACCGAGGACGCCTGCTTGAGCGCGTCCGAGTAGTTGCTGCCGATCTTGTCCCAGACGTCCGAGATGTCGCCGAGCAGGCCCTTCTTCGCGTAGTACTGCACGCGGTAGCCGGCGAACCAGGTGATCACGTCGTCGGGGCTGCCCTGGAGGTAGTTGGCGATCTTCTCCTGGAAGCCGTTGTGGTCGGTCGTCGTCGTCTTGACGGTGTTGCCCGACTCCTTCTCGAAGGCCGACACGAAGGCTGCGAACGCCTTCTTGGGGACGTCGTCGGAGGCGTTGGAGCCGAACGTCGTGCTCCCGGTGCCGCCCGAGGCACCGCTGCCGCCGGAACCGCCGGTCGAGCAGGCGGCCAGCAGGCCGGTGCCGGCGAGGGACACGGCACCGAGGCCGGCTCCCCTGATGAGGTTGCGGCGGTTGACATCGAACCCACCGAACGAACTACCTGCCATGAACTCACTCCTTCGTGCGCTGCAAGGACGACCAGGCCGAGACCCCGCGGGGTGCTTCCGCCATCGGACCGGTGCGGTCGTCGCCGATACGAAACGTTCACATCGACTGCGTCATCATGACGAACGAGGCACGGGTCGTCAAGCCGAACGCGCGGGTCGCTCCCCGATCGTGACCTTCGCGGTGCTCTCCCGCACGATCAGGCGCGGCAGGACGCGACGCGGCGGCAGCGCGCGCTCGGTCCCCTCGATCTCGTCGATCAGCAGCCGGATCGCCCGCCGTCCCAGTTCACCGAAGTCCTGGCGCACGGTGGTGAGCGCAGGCCGCAGGTGCCGCGCGTAGGGCACATCGTCGAAGCCGACCACGCTCAGGTCCGCCGGCACGGCGAGGCCGAGATCGTGCGCCGCAGCCAGGACCCCGATCGCCGTCTCGTCGTTCGCGGCGAACACTGCGGTGGGCGCATCGTGGGCGAGGATCCGCCGGCCGATCGCCGTACCGCTGTCGGAGGTCCAGTTGCCCTCGGCCGCCACGATCGGCCTCAGGGCGTGTTCGCGCATGATGCTCTCGTAGCCGCGCTGCCGCTCCTCCGCCTCCGCCCAGCCGGACGGGCCGGGCAGATGCACGATCCGCCGGTGCCCGAGCGCCAGGAGGTGGCGGACGGCGAGCCTCGCGCCCTCCCGCTGGTCGAACCCGAAGTCGCCCGACTCGTCCGGGCCGCCCTGCAGGGTGAGCACCGGTACCGATGCGCCGCTCTGCCGCACCGCCTCGCGCGCCCGGTCCTGCGGCGCGATCGCGACGATGCCCTCGACGCCGTGCGCGAGCAGCGCGTCGAGCCCCGCGACGATGTCCTCGGGGTCGTCGCTCGCGTTCGGCGTCGTGGTCACCGTGTAGCCCCGCTCGCGCGCGGCGTCGACGATCGTGATGAACGAGCTGAAGGGTCCGTACAGCGCCCGCGCGCTCAGCAGCACCCCGATGGTGTGGTTGCGGGAGGTGACGAGCGCCCGCGCCGCACGGTTCGGCCGATAGCCCAGGTCCTGGATGGCGACCTGCACCCGATCGATCGTCTCGGCGCGGAGGTTCGGGTGCGCGTTGAGCACCCGTGACACGGTCTGGTACGACACCCCGGCACGCTCGGCGACGTCCCTGATGGACGGCGGACGGAGGCGACCCTCGGACTCGCGCATGGGGCTCCCATATGGATCGGGGCGCGGATGTGACCGCGATGCTATCGGGCCGCTCGCCGGCCGACGGGCCGCGACCCCCGCCGTCGTGCGCCTCCGGGCGTCTGCATCGCGTGAAGAAACGCCCCGTCGGCGTATGGATGTCGTCGACGGCGGGTCCGCCGCGGTGAGCGCGGACGTAGACCTGCTGCATGACCCTCACCGCGGTGCTGCCGTCGTTCCGGCAGTCGCTCCCCGACCCGCTGCAGCACGACGCCTGGCCGCCCGACACGATCGCGACCCTCGACGACCTCCTGGTCGGCGGGGTCTCGATCCTGGCCGACGTGCAGCGGATCGGCGTCCCGCTCGTGCACGGGGACGGCGTCCGCGCGATCGCCGTGGGTCGGGTGCTCTCTCGCATCGACGGGCTCGACGATCGCGTGGACCTGACCGTCGGGGTGCCCGACGATCTCGCCTACGTCTGGTCCGAGGCACGCGTGATGGGGCGGATCTCGCCCTCGCCCGCAGGTGGCGTGCGCGTGTCGACGCCCTCCCGCTGTCAGGGCGCGATCACCGTGCTGCCGCACGACACCGCCGTCGGCGACCTGCTCGCGATCCCCTTCGTGCGGGCATGACCGTCCTCGTCCGCACCCGTGCCCGTGCCCGGACGCAGCGCGCCCGGCCCGTCACCCCGCCTCGGTGGGGGACGCTGAACACCTGGCCGACGCGCTACGGCGTCTGCCGCCGCCGCCTCGTCGTGCTCGCGCCCGGGTCGTCGGCAGCGGATGCGCGCCGCTGGCGCCTGGCCGCCGAGTCCCCCTGGATCAGCGCGGTCGTCGCGACGCTCGTGCTCGTGCTGACCGCGTCGACGCTGGGAGCGACCGCCGCACTCGTGCTCGCCGTCGTGAGTTCCGCCTGCGGGTTCCTGCTGGTCCGCCGGCTGACCCGACGCGTCCGGCACGGCGCCCGCGAGCTGACCATCTGCACCGGCATGACCCCGGAACCGCTGCCCTCCCCCTCGGCCGACCTGCTGCTCTGGGAGCTGGTCGCCCGGCTGCACTCTGCCGACGAGGCCCTGCGTGCCGGCCGCATCACCAGCGCGCAGCACGAGCTCGCCTGGGGCGAGGCGTGGGAGCTGCTGCCGCCGCGCTGAGCGGACCGGCACCCGCTCTGGACAGGCGTGGCCGAGTTCGGGCCGCTGATCCACTTCGACGAGCCGTGCGTGCAGTGCTGGCGGAGCGCGAGCGGAGCGCGGAGCCCGCAGGCGCGCCGGTCAGAGCGTGATGGCCAGGCGCTGCAGGGCGAGGCCCGCCTCGTAGCGCTCGAGGTACGACGCGAACGCCTCCACGTCCGCCGCGTCGGGCTCGACCGTGCGGAACTCGGCGGTCCTGAAGACGGTGTCCGTCAGGTAGGTCGAGAGGTCGACCTCCGCTCCCGACGCCGTGTACGCCGCGAGCACCGCGATCCCCCACGCGCCCCCCTCCGCCGCCGACTCGCCGACGGCGACCGGTGCGTCGAGGGCGGCGGCGAGGAACCGCCCGGCGACACCCTCCGTGCGGAACAGGCCGCCGTGCGCGAGCATCCGGTCGAGCCGGACGCCCTCGGACGCCAGGACGCGCATCCCGAGGCCGAGCGTGCCGAAGACGGCGTAGAGCTGCGCGCGGATGAAGTTCGCCAGGGTCAGCCGACTGTCGGGGGTCCGGACGAACAGCGGTCGACCCTCCTCCAGCTGCACGACCGGCTCCCCCGCCAGGAGGTTGTACGCGAGCAGACCGCCTGCGTCGCCGTCGCCCTGGAGCGCCTCGCGGAACAGGATCTCGAAGACCGCGTCGGGCGCGATCGGCGTGCCCGCCGCCGCCGCGAACCGCGTGAACAGGCCGGCCCATGCGGCGAGCTCGCTGGCGCCGTTGTTGCAGTGCACCATCGCAACCGGGTCGCCGGCGGGGGTGGTCACCAGGTCGACCTCGTGGTGCACGGCGGTGAGCGGCCGCTCCAGGACGACCATCGCGAAGACGCTGGTGCCGACGCTCACGGTGCCCTCGCGGGGCGCGACCGAGTTGGTCGCGACCATCCCGGTCCCCGCGTCGCCCTCCGGCGGGCAGAGCAGCGCGCCGGCAGCGAGCACACCGGAGGGGTCGAGGAACGCCGCGCCGTCGACGGTCAACGCGCCCGCGTCCGCACCCGCGTCGAGCACCTCGGGCAGCAGCTCGCGGAGCGGAGGGACGCGCCCTGCGGCGAGGTCGTCGAAGCGCTGCACCAGCGTCTCGTCGTAGTCGTGCGTCGCGGAATCGATCGGGAACATCCCGGAGGCGTCGCCCACACCGAGCACGTCGCGGCCCGTCAGGCGGCGGTGCACGAGGCCCGCGAGCGTCGTGATCGACGCCACCTCGCGCACGTGCGGCTCGTCGTCGAGGATCGCCTGGTGCAGGTGCGCGATCGACCAGCGCATCGGGATGTTCACGCCGAACAGCGCCGACAGCTCCTCGGCAGCCAGGCCGGTGGAGGTGTTGCGCCAGGTGCGGAACGGTACGAGCAGCTCGCCGGCCGCGTCGAAGGCGAGGTAGCCGTGCATCATCGCCGAGACGCCGACCGCCGCGAGTGCGCCGAGCTCGACGTCGTACCGCCGCCGCACATCGGCGACCAGGTCGCGGTAGGCCGCCTGCAGCCCCGACTCGACCTCGCCCTGCGAGTACGTCCAGCGGCGATCGACGAACGCGTTCTCCCACTCGTGCGCGCCGACGGCGAGCACCTCCAGGTCGTCGCCGACGAGGCAGGCCTTGATCCTGGTCGAGCCGAGCTCGATGCCGAGCACGCCACGGCCGGCGGCGATCGTCTCGCGGGCGTCGCTCACAGCCCGCGCGCCAGCCGGTGGTAGGCCGCGTTCCACTGCACCTCGCGCTGGAACCCTCGAATCGTCGTGTCCCGGTCGATGATCAGCAGCTCGGTCTCGGTCATCGCCGCGAAGTCCTCCCAGACCTCCACGCCGACCGCGGTCGTCATGACCGTGTGGTGGGCTGCGCCGGCGGTCAGCCACGCGGTGGCGGAGGTGGTGAAGTCCGGCTCTGGCTTCCAGACCGCGCGGCCGACGGGCAGCTTCGGCAGCGCCTCCGGCGGCGCGACGACCTCGACCACGTTCGCGACGAGTCGGAACCGGTCGCGCAGGTCGCTCATCGCGACGACGACCGCGGGACCCGCGTCGGCGGTGAAGACCAGCCGCACCGGGTCGTCCTTGCCGCCGATGCCGAGCGCGTGGATCTCGAGGCTCGGCTTCGCGGTCGTCAGCGCGGGGCTGACCTCGAGCATGTGGGCGCCGAGGATGACCTCGGCGCCCGGGGTGAGGTCGTAGGTGTAGTCCTCCATCA